>JAJYAF010000133.1 GCA_021779655.1 Pseudomonadota bacterium | reverse complement strand
TTGCTCAGAATTCAGCCCATAACGACCCATCGATCAGCCCTTCAAAATGCTGATCGGCTATGAATCAGGAAAAACCCCGAGCCGAAATCCCCCAAGTCAAATGACCACAGGCCCTAGTAAAAACGGGGCCGCGAAGGCCCCGTGCAAAGTTTCTTGGTCATTTACGTTTTTTTTATCGAATTGCGGGTTCAGACGGCCTTTAGATTGATGGCGGCGGCCTTGCCGCGTTCCATTGCGATATCGAAAGTTACCTTCTGACCTTCGTTAAGCCCGCGAAGACCGGCCGATTGCACGGCGGTGATATGCACGAACACATCCTTTCCGCCATCCTGAGGCACGATGAACCCGTATCCCTTCGTGGTATTGAACCACTTGACAGTACCCATAGCCATAGCTGCGTCGTCGCTCCTTAAATTCACCTCGCCGCACGCCTGCCGCACGACTGACGGGACAAACAGGCCGGCAAGATGCGCCGGCCCGCCCAAGGGCGGACCAAGCTGACCGTCCGGTTCGGTTGCCGGGGAAGTGGCGCAGAAACATATGGAAATGTCAACGACTACCTTGCGGCCGGTACCGAATGTTCAGCCACCGCCCGCGTTCAAGCCGGCTTATACCAGCCCGCCAATTGATCGACTCTTCCAGACAGGTGGCGGGCTGGATAAGGCTTTGATTTCGCGCGCGGCCGCCCCGCCAACCCCGCGCGCATAAGGCTTTGATTTCGCGCGCGGCCGCCCCGCGAACCCCGCGCATAAGGCTTTGATTTCGCGCGCGGCCGCCCCGCCAACCCCGCGCGCATGCCAATCCGCGTTTTCGCGGATTGGTATTAACCGTCTCAGCCGGCGGCGGCCATCAGCGTGCCGTTCGCGAGCCGCCAGATCCGGTCGAGCTGTTCCACCCCGGTGAGCCGGTGAACGATCAGCAGCACGGTGCGGTTCCGCGCCGCCGCGTTCAGCGTTTTCAGAAACGCGATCTCGGTTGCGAGATCGAGGCCGGCGCAGGGTTCGTCCAGGATCAGGATGGAGGCCGGGGAGAGCAAAGTCCGCGCCAGCGCAAGCCGGCGCGCCTGGCCGCCGGAGAATGTGCTGCCGGATTCGCCCAGCCAGGTGTTCAGGCCATCGGGCAGGGCCCGAACGGTTTCCGAAAGCTGGGCGGCGTCCAGCGCTTCCCATAGCCTGGCATCCCCGGCCGCCGGGTCGCCAAGGCGCAGGTTATTGCGGAGGGTATCCGAGAAGAGATGGGTTGTTTGCGAAAGATAGGCGATCTTGCTGCGCAAGGCCTCGGCCGGCAGGGCTGAGATATCGGTGGGTCCAAGCCGGATGCGGCCGGAACTGGGCGCGTTCAGCTTGAGCAGGAGCGAGGCGATGGTGGACTTGCCGGCGCCCGAAGGGCCGAGGATCGCGGTATGGCTGTTGCTTGGCAGTTGCAGCGAAAGATTCTGAAAAACCCAGGGCAGGCTTTCCGCGTGGCGGAAGCTTACATGCTCGAAGGTGATGGCGTTGCTGACGGGAAGCGGCGCGGGCGAAACGGGATCGGGCACGGCCGGCGGCGTGGTGGCGGCCTCTACCACGCGCCCGGCCGCGGCCTCGGCCTCGCCAAACAGCACACCCGCGCGCGGCAGGGCGGCGGCGGTTTCAAAGGCGAAGCCAAGGGTCAGCACCGCGACCAGCGCGGCCGTGGCCTGGGCGCCGGGGATCGCCACCGCCAGCATGATCGCGAGCAATATGGCGCCTTGCGCGGCCAGGAAGCCGGCGGTGTTAAGATGGCTCGCCCGCCGCGTCAGCGCGCGCTGCGCGGCGAGATAGGCGGCTTCCCTTGACTGGATTTTCGCCAGCATCCGGCCCTCCGCCGCGAAGATCCGCATTTCGCGCATGCCGGACAGCGCATCCAGCGTGGCGCTGCGCAAGCCGGCCATGGCTTCCGCCGTGCGGCTTGTATTGCCTTCGGCCAGCCGGGCGGCACGCCACGGGAGATAGAAGGCGGTGAACGCGTAAACCGGCAGGATCAGCAGCGCCGCCCAAAGAGTTTCGCGATACAGAATGACAGCCAGCAGGGGCAGCAGCAGCAAGGCCCCGAGGCCGGGAAGAATGATCCGCAAATAAAGCTGATCCAGCGCTTCAACATCGTTGACCAGCCGGGCGAGCACGTCGCCGGCCTGGCGCAGCCCAAGCCCGCCCGCCGCCCCATGGGCGAGACCGTTGAAAAACCACAGCCGCACCCGGGTCAATGCCCGGAACATCGCATCATGGCCGACGACCCGTTCGGCATAGCGCAGGAGCACCCGCGCGGCGCCGGTGAGTTGCAGCGCGAGCGGCACAAGCAGAACGCCGCCGGTTACGGCAGCCGCGAGATAGCGCCCGGCATTGGCCATCAGCGCGACGCCCGCGGCCAGCGCGGCCAGCGAAAGCAGCGCGCCAAAGGCGAGATAGCCGGCATTGCCGCGCCAGAGCGCGAGGATGGCGCGGACCGGTTTCATGCAACCCCGCGCAGCCGGGCGTGACGGAGCCCATCCAGATCGAGCTTGCGGACGGCGCTATCGCGGAGAAACTCCTGCGCGAGCGTGGAATGGGTGGCCACCAGCACGGTGCGGCCGATGGCAAGGCGCCGGAGACCGTCCAGCACGTCCCGCTCGGTCGCCGGGTCGAGATGGGCGGTGGGTTCGTCGAGCAGCAGCAGCGGCGCGTCCTTGAGGAAGGCGCGGGCGATGGCGATGCGCTGCGCCTGGCCGCCCGAGAGGCCAAATCCCGCCTCGCCGATCGCCGTTTCCAGGCCCCGCGGGAGCGCCTCGATAACTTCGGTCAGGCGGGCGCGGCGCAGCGCGCCGGCCACCTCTTCGTCGCTTGCCTCGGGCTTCGCGAATTTTATGTTTTCCAGAATGGTGCCGTTGAAGATCGCCGGCCGCTGGCCGATCCAGCCGATGAGCTTTTCCCGCGCCGCCGGCACCAGCGATCGCAGTTCCGCGCCGTTGAAGGTGATGCGTCCGGATGCCGGCTCGATGAAGCCGAGGATGAGATCGATGATGGTGGATTTGCCCGAGCCGGAGGCGCCGGTGAGCAGCATCGTCTCCCCGGCGAGAATGCGGAAGGAAAGGTTCTCGATGATATTCCCCCGCGCGGCATCCCAGGCGAAGGTGACATCCTCGAAGGCCAGCGTGATGCCATGGGCGGCGACGGTGCGGATCTCCGCCGGCGCGGCGGGGGGTGGCGGTTCCGGCAGGCCGGCCAGGTCCGCCGCCGCCGCCTCGGCGGCCATCCGGTCCTGGTAGACGGCCGCGAAATTGCGCAGCGGGGCAAAAAACTCAGGGACCAGGAGTACGATAAAAAGAGCGGAGGTGGCAGCTTGCGGGTGCGCGCGGGCGATGCCCGCGAAATGGATGACGATCAAAACGAGCGCGGCGGCCGCCGCGAGGTCGAGCGCGGCGGAGGAGAGGAAGGCGACGCGCAGCACGCGCATCGTGCGTTGGCGCAATTCATCTGCCGCCCCGGCGAGCGCCGCGACCTCGTCCGCCACGCGGCCGGCGAGCACGATGGTGGAAATGCCGCGGATACGATCGAGAAACCGCACCTGGAGCCGGGTCATCGCCAGGAACTGGCGCTTCGCCGCGACTGCCGCGCCGATCCCGGCGAGCGCCATGGCGAAGGGCACGAACAGCCCGGCGATGACAAGGACGAGACCGGCGCGCCAGTCCACCGCAAGGGCGATGCAACCGATCAGCGCTGGGCCGATGATGGCGAGGAGGGTTGCCGGCAGCCAGCGGGCGTGAAAGCCCTCCATGGCCTCGACACGATCGACGGCAAGAGCGGCGCGTTCGCCGGAATGCCGCCCCTCGGTGGCCGGGCTGACGGCGAGCAGGCTTTTCAACACGGTGCCGCGCAGCCGGCGCCGCGCGGTGGCGCCGCGCTCGAACCCGGCGAGTGCCGCCTGGTGCGCGAACCCGGCGCGCGCCAGGGTGAAGACGACAAAGCCGGAAATCGCGCCCAGCATGGGAATCGCATGCCGCGTCTGCGGCAGCAGCATGGCTGCCAGCAGGCCGGCGGTGAAATAGATTTGGGCGACCGCGGCGACGAGCTGGGCGATTCCCAAAGCAACCGGCACGAGGGCGGCCCGCATTCCGCGCCGCTGCTCGGCCGCCACCCACGCCCTGGAATTCGTGTTCATGCTGTGCAGCTTGCTCCGCCGTGCCGTTGGCCTTGCGCCTGACCGTCCACCTCTAGACGTGCAGCCGAAATTCGCGCAAGGGCAGCGCCGATGCTGATTGTCCGAACCCTGCCGGAATTACGCGCGGCCTGCGCCGCGCTCGGCCCCGATATCGGGCTGGCGCCAACCATGGGCGCGTTGCACGCGGGGCATCTGGCGCTTGTCGCGGCGGCCCGCGCGGGTAACGAAAAGGTCGCCGCCTCGATTTTCGTCAATCCTCGGCAGTTCGGCCCGAATGAGGATTTGGCCCGGTATCCGCGTGATGAGGCGGGCGACCTGGCGAAGCTTGAAGCGGCCGGATGCGACCTCGTCTGGCTGCCCGACGCGGCGGTCATGTATCCGCCGGGCGATGCAACCACCGTGACCGTGGCAGGGCCCGCGGAATTGTGGGAGGGGGCTGAACGGCCGGGCCATTTCGCCGGTGTCGCGACGGTGGTGGCCAAGCTCCTGGGACAGGTTCGGCCGCGCAGGGCCTATTTCGGGGAAAAGGACTGGCAGCAGGTCCAGGTTGTCCGCCGCATGGTGGCGGATATGTTGCTGCCGGTGGAGATCGTGCCGGTGCCCGTGGTGCGGGAGCCCGACGGGCTCGCCCTGTCCTCGCGCAACCGGTTTCTCTCGACCGCCGAGCGGCAGGCGGCGCCGGCGCTCCATGCCGCGCTCGCCGGGGCGGCGCGCGCCGTTGGCGGCGGGGCCAGCGTGGACGGCGCGCTGCGGGAGGCAGCGGCGGAGATCGGGCTTGCCGGCATGCGGGTGGACTATATCGCGCTGGTGGATGCGCACTCGCTGCGCCCGCTGGCGGCGCCAAGCCGCCCTGCCCGGATCATCGCGGCGGCGCGGCTCGGCAGCGTGCGGCTGCTGGATAATGTCGGCCTTTGAGCGGAAGGCAGGTGTCACCTTGGGTGTCACCTCGGGTGTTAACCTGATGGTAAGCGAATCGTGCTTAGCCTTTTTGCATGTCGATGGATCTCGTCATAACCCATATCGCGGGATCGGTCCGTCAAGCCCCGGTGCCACCGCAAGGGGGCGCCCGGCCGCTGGAGACGAACGCGTCGCCCATTTCCCCGGCCTCGCCGGCGGCCGCCGCTCCGGTAACGGACCCGAGCGTTGAGCCGGCTTCCGCCCCCGCGGCCCTGGCCCCTGGCTTCACGGTCGTTGTCCTGGAGCTGCGGAACGAACAAGGCCAGATCATAACCACGGTGCCGAACGCGCAGCAGCTTGCCGCATACCGCAACGGAACCGCCACGCCGCCGACCTGATTTCGCCCAGCTCTTTTCGCCGCTTCCCCGCCTCGTGCTCCCGGCCTCGTCTTCCCCGCCCCGTGTTCCTGGCCGATCTTCCGAATTTTCCGGTTTTGCGCCATAAACGGTTATAATGTCGCGCGGGCGCGGCCCTTCCCCGACAAGGTCCGGATCGGGGTGGCGCTCGCGAGGAAAGAGCGAATCGGAGAAGCGACCATGTCGGATGCGGAAATCATTGCCATCAAGCCTGAAATCGCGGCGCATGCCTTGATCGACCAGGTCGGATACAAGGCAATGCGGGAGCGTGCCTCGCACGACCCGGAGGGATTCTGGGCCGAGCATTGCAAGCGTATCGACTGGATCAAGGCGCCCACCAAGATCAAGAACACGCGCTTCGAGGGCGACGTTTCGATCAAATGGTTCGAGGATGGCACGCTGAATGTGGCCGCCAATTGTCTGGACCGGCATTTGCGGGAGCGCGGCGACCAGACGGCGATCATCTGGGAGGGCGACGAGCCCGACGCCTCCCGGCGCGTGACCTACCGCGAACTGCATGCCGATGTCTGCCGTCTGGCCAATGCCCTGACCGCGCGCGGCATCGGCAAGGGCGACGTGGTTACCGTATATCTGCCCATGGTCGTGGAGGCGGCGGTGGCGCTGCTGGCTTGCGCCCGGATCGGCGCGATCCATTCCGTGGTGTTCGGCGGATTTTCCCCGGACAGCCTCGCCAACCGTATTCAGGATTGTCGGTCCGTTGCCGTCATCACCGCCGACGAGGGCCGGCGCGGCGGGCGTCGGGTGCCGTTGAAAGTGAATGTCGACAAGGCCCTGGAAACCTGCCCGAGCGTGCGCAGCGTGATCGTGGTGA
>JAJYAF010000132.1 GCA_021779655.1 Pseudomonadota bacterium | reverse complement strand
TGCGGCATCTTGACATCAGCGCATCACATCATATACATCATGATGCATGCGAACCACCTTGACATTGGACGAAGACGTCAGTGCCGAACTCGAGGCGCTGCGGCGGAAGCAAGGGCTCAGCCTGAAGGATGCCGTGAACACGATGCTGCGGCGTGGATTGCGGGCGGCGGGTGATGGCGAGCGGCCCAGAGTCGTGTTCGTCACCAAGAGCGTCGACCTGGGTCCCTCGCGATTGCCTTTGGACAATGTTGCCGAGGCGCTGGCGGCCGCGGAAGGCGAAGCCTTTCCTTGATCCTGGTGGACGCGAACCTGCTGATCTATGCTGTCAACGTCGGCGCACCGCAGCACGCCGCAGCGCGGCTGTGGCTGGACGAACGCCTGAACGGTTCGACGAGGGTGGCCTTGCCTTGGGCGTCGCTGCTGGCCTTTTTACGACTGGTCACCAACCCCCGCATCTTCGAGCGTCCGCTCGGCATCACGGAGGCCTGGGGCCAGGCCGAGGCTTGGCTCGGCAGCGGACCTGCCTGGGTTCCGGTGCCGACCGAGCATCACGCCGAAATCCTCGCGCGACTCCTGGCGGCGCCTGGGATGCTCGGCAATTTGGTTCCGGACGCGCATCTGGCCGCACTTGCGATCGAGCACGGGCTCGAACTCAATTCCACAGATGGGGACTTCGCGCGCTTCGCCGGGCTGAGGTGGTGCAATCCGCTCGCGCCCCGGACCTAGAGCAAGCAACAACTGGCGTTCCGGCTATCCGACTGGACGACGCGGCCGCCAATATACGCCGATTCTACGATCGTGGCGTGCCGGCGCCGACGATGACGAGCACTATGTCTACGCCATAGCCCTATGAACCGCTTCGTCATCCTCCCTCAGGCGCGTATCCGCCGGCGCCCCTGCTTTATTCGGCTGTATCCCTAGGCTCCAAACCCAATTAAGTACTTGATTGGCTACGATGGAGTTTGATTCAAGCTTCCTTGAAGGGAGTTTGAGATGGCGGATTTGTTTTGGCTGGCGGACGGGCAATGGGCGGCGATTGATCCTTTATTACCTCGAAATCGACCTGGGGCCCGTCGGGTAGACGATAGGCGGGTAATCAGCGGCATCATCCACGTGCTTAAATCTGGCTGCCGGTGGCAGGATTGTCCTTCAGACTATGGCCCTCCGACAACGATCTATAACCGCTTTCATCGGTGGTCTGGCCGAGGGATTTGGCAAACACTTTTGGCTGCTTTGGTTGAGGCAACACCAGGGGGCATCCATCTGATCGACAGCACCACAGCCAAAGCCCATCGTTGCGCGGCGGGCGGAAAAGGGGGGCGCATTTACAGGCGATCGGCCGCTCCCGTGGCGGTCGAACGACGAAAATCCATGCAGTAGTCGATGAAAGCGGTCGGCCGATCGCCTTCGAAATAACGCCCGGCCAACTTGGTGACGTGCGTGTGGCAATAGGTCTGCTCGAACCACTTCCCGCGGCCAGACTTTGCGCGGCAGACACCGCTTATGACAGCGATGCCCTACGTCAGTTCTTGCAGCTACGTGGAACCGAGCCCGTCATTCCAAATAATCCAACCCGGAAAAGACACCATCCGTTCAACCCAAATAGCTATAAGCAGCGTAATCTAATCGAGCGCATGTTTGCCCGACTGAAAGATTTTCGGCGTATTGCAACCAGATACGACAAGCTCGCAAGAAACTATGCCGCTTCCGTCGCACTCGTCGCTATCGCTATTTGGTGGGCATAATTGAGTCTCGACCCTAATACCAGCCCGCCAATGGATTGACTCTTTCGGACAGGTGGCGGGCTGGTATAAGGCTTTGATTTCGCGCGCGGCCGCCCCGCCAACCCCGCGCGCATACCAATCCGCATTTTTGCGGATTGGTATAAGTAATTTTGCCGATAGCTCAGGCGCCGGATTTGGGCGCCGCCACGTGCCGCAAGCCTGCCATCAGATAGTCCCAGCCGGTGATCAGGGTCAGCCCCGCCGCGATCCAGAGCAGCGCGCCGCCGATCAACCCCGGATGCAGCCAGCCAAATCCGACGACAGGTCCGCCGCCCCCGCCCAGGAGCAGCAGTCCGAGCGCTGCCATCTGGAACCCGGTTTTCCACTTGGCGAGCCGGGTGACCGGCAGGCGCGCGCGGATTTCCGCCAGATATTCGCGCAGGCCGCTTACCAGGATCTCGCGCAGCATGATGACGATCGCCGGATAGATGCCATAGGCCGGCAGGTGATTGAAACCGACCAGCGCCATCAGCGTGGCGCCGACGAGCAGCTTGTCGGCGATCGGGTCCAGCATGCGGCCGAAATCGGAAGCGAGCACCATTTCACGCGCCAGCATGCCATCCAGATAATCGGTGATGGCGGCGATGGTGAACAGGATGGCCGCCAGCAGGTTTCCCCAAGGCTCGCGCAGCGCCACCAGCAAGACCAGCACGGGAATCGCCGCGATGCGCGAGAGGGTAAGGATGTTGGGCAGGTCGGTGAGCATAAGCAAAGCCCTAGCCGTTTTTTGCCCCGGAAGAAACCGGAAGCAGGGCGCGCTAGGCCGCGCGGCGCAAGCGCTTTACGAAAGCCGAGAGATGGTGCCGCCCGAGCTCGGTGCGGGCGCGGACACTGTTTTTCATGTAATTCATCTGCACCACGTAACGCGGCCCGACATAGGGCGCATGCCCATGCCAGGCATCAGGCCCATTGGCGAACACCAGCAGCGTCCCGTCCACCGGCGGCACCTCCACCGCGTAATCCTCCAGGTCGCTCGCCCCCCGCAAAAGCCTGAGGCAGCCCCGCTGGTTCGTCCAGACGCCGGAAGCGCCGGAATTGAGGTAGAGCAGCACGGTTATCCGCTTGGCTACCGAATCCGTGTGAATCTGGCCATCATGCTCGCTGGAATAGCCGCGCAGGGTTGTCATCGCCGGGGCATGGCTGAGATCCAGGCCGAATTTCCGGCCGGTTATCGCGCGAAATTCAGGGCCTTCCAGGGCCGCGATCACCGCCCTGGCGGCCGGGCCCAGGCGCACTGCCCGGACCGGAAACGACCCCCGATCGCGCATCACGGGCAGCGCCGCGCAAACCTCCGGCAAGGCCGCCGCCGCCACGAAGCCCGGTATCACCACATGCGCGAAAGGCTCGGATGCGACCGGGGATGCAGAATATTTATCGAGTTCAAGAATGCTCATCGGTATGGTCCGTTGCAAACGCTCATTTCATCATAGCCGTTCCGGGTGGGCCTGGCCATCCGGATTGCGGGGAACGGCCGCTCCCGGAAGCCTGGCTGAATGCTGATGCGCCAATTTTTTCCTTGTCCGATTTATTGCGCCGCACAACCGCGTGGCGTATCTCCGCTCGACCGATGCCGCAAGCTTCCCCCGCCGCCCCGCGCGATGAACCGCCGAAAAACAGCGTCATCTCCCTCTACCGGGCACGCGTCGCAACGGGCGAGATCGCGTTCGATCCCGCCCAGGCAGCCGCGGCTGAGCGGTTGCAGGATCTATGGGCCAAGCTGCGCGGCTACAATCCCAATCCGGGCAAGCCGCCCAATGGCTGGATCGGCAGGCTGCTGCACCGCAAGCAGGTGGAAGAGCTCGAAGATCGCCCCAACGGCCTTTATCTGGTGGGCGAGGTCGGCCGCGGAAAATCCATGTTGATGGATCTGTTCTTCGCGGCGGCGGAGGTGCCGCGCAAGCGGCGCATTCATTTCCACGCGTTCATGCAGGAGACGCACCGGCGCTTTCACCGGATCAAGCGGGAGAACCCCGCGATCTCCGATCCCATTCCGCCGCTGGCCGACATGATCGCTGGCGAGGCCGCGCTGCTGTGTTTCGATGAATTCCAGGTTCATGACATCACGGATGCGATGATCCTGGGCCGGCTGTTCGAGGCGCTGTTCGCCCGCGCCGTGGTCGTTGTCGCCACATCAAACACGGCGCCCGACGATCTTTTCAAGGGCAAGCCGGGACGGGACGCCTTTCTCCCCTTCATCGCCCTGCTCAAAAAGCATCTCGATGTGCTTTCGGTGGCTTCCGCGCGGGATTACCGGCGCGAGCGGGCGCACGGCCTGAAGTCCTGGTATGTGCCGGCGGACCGCCGGGCGGACGCCGCCATGGACCATGTGTTCAGCAAACTCACCGAAGGCGCGGAGCCGCATTCCGCCACGCTCGAGGTCGCGGGCCGCAAGCTCATCGTACCGCTCACCGCCCATGGCTGCGCGCGCTTCGACTTTCAGGCGCTGTGCGGCACACCGCTTGGGCCGGGCGATTACCTGGCGCTGGCCACGCATTACCCGGTCATGCTGATCGACGGCATTCCCCGGCTCTCGCCGGATAATTTCGACGAGGCCCGCCGCTTCATCACGCTGATCGATGCGCTCTACGAGCACCGGGTAAAACTCTACGCCTCGGCCGCCGCGCTGCCGGACGATCTCTACCGCAGCGGCGAGGGCGCGAAAATTTTCGAGCGCACCGCTTCCCGGCTCGAAGAAATGCAAAGCGAGGAGTATCTCGCCCTGAAGCACCTAACCTGAGGCATCCGACCCGAAGCATCCGATGGGCCGCCAGGCTGGTTCTCCCGGCGGTGATCAACGATTCTCGCACCGCAACATCGCTGCTTGCCGGGCTTGTCCCGAGGGAGTAAGGGGGCGGTCTACTCCGTGTCAGCCTGCGTCGGTCTCCTCAAGCCAAAGAGGTCGCTCCCTTGAACATTCATGAATATCAGGCCAAGGAACTGCTCAAATCCTATGGCGTCGCCGTGCTCGACGGTCATGTCGCCTGGACGCCGGAAGAGGCCATCATGGCGGCGCGGAGGCTGCCCGGACCGGTTTACGTGGTAAAGGCGCAGATCCACGCGGGTGGCCGCGGCGCCGGCCGGTTCAAGAACGCGCCGGACGGCAAGGGCGGCGTGCGGCTGGCGAAATCGCTGGATGAGGTCAGCGAAGCGGCGGCGGCCATGCTGGGCCAGACGCTGATCACCAAGCAGACCGGCCCGGCCGGGCGCATGGTTCGGCGGGTTTATGTCGAGGCCGGCTGCGATATCAAGCGCGAACTCTATCTTTCGCTGCTGATCGACCGCGCAGCCTCCGAAATCCTCATCATGGCCTCCACCGAAGGCGGGATGGAGATCGAGGACGTCGCCGCCCATAGCCCGGAGAAGATTTTGCGCGCGCATGTCGATCCGGCTTCCGGCATTTCCGGCTTCCACGCGCGCAAGCTGGCCTTCGGCCTCGGGCTGGAAGGCAAGCAGATCGCCGCCTTCAGCAAGTTCGTGGAGGCGATGTATGCGGCATTCGTTTCCCTGGATTGCGCGATCGTGGAAATCAACCCGCTGGTCGTCACCGGCGCCGGCGAGGTCGTCGCGCTCGATGCCAAGGTCAGCTTCGACGACAACGCGCTTTACCGGCACCCGGATATCGAGGAGCTGCGCGACGAGTCCGAGGAGGACCCGAAAGAGCTGGAGGCCGGCCGGCACAGCCTCTCCTATGTGGCGCTGGACGGCAATATCGGCTGCATGGTCAACGGCGCGGGCCTTGCCATGGCGACCATGGATATCATCAAGCTCTACGGCGCCGAGCCCGCGAATTTCCTGGATGTCGGCGGCGGCGCCACCAAGGAACGGGTGACGGCCGCCTTCAAGATCATCCTCTCCGACCCGAATGTGGAAGGCATTCTCGTCAATATCTTCGGCGGTATCATGCGCTGCGACGTCATTGCGGAGGGGGTGATTGCCGCGGCCCGGGAAGTGAAGCTTTCCGTGCCGCTTGTCGTGCGCCTGGAAGGCACGAATGTGCAGCTCGGCAAGGAGATCATGGCCAAGTCCGGCCTGCCCATCATCCCGGCGGACAATCTTGCGGACGCCGCGGAGAAAATCGTCAAAGCCGTGAAGGAAGCCGCGTGATGTCCATTCTCGTCAACAAGGACACCAAGGTCATTACCCAGGGGTTCACCGGCGCACAGGGAACCTTCCATTCCGAACAGGCTCTGGCCTATGGCACAAAGGTGCTCGGCGGCGTGACCCCAGGCAAAGGCGGGCAGACGCATCTTGATCTTCCCGTGTTCGACACTGTGGAGGAGGCGCGGGCGAAGACGGGCGCCAACGCATCGGCCATCTATGTGCCGCCGCCTTTCGCCGCCGATTCCATCCTGGAAGCGATCGATGCCGGCATCGCGCTGATCGTCTGCATCACCGAGGGTATTCCCGTTCTCGACATGGTGCGGGTGAAACGGGCGCTCAGCGGCTCGAAATCCATGCTGGTCGGCCCGAACTGCCCCGGCGTGATCACCCCGGATGAATGCAAAATCGGCATCATGCCCGG
>JAJYAF010000131.1 GCA_021779655.1 Pseudomonadota bacterium | reverse complement strand
TGGCCTGCGCCAGCAGCCGCAGCCAGTAATACTGCACGAGATTGGTATCCTGGTATTCATCCACCAGGATATAGCGGAAGGCGCGGTGATAGGTGGCGAGGACTTCCGGGTCGCTGCGCAGGAGGTCGGTGGTCAGCAGCAGAAGATCGCCGAAATCGGCGGCGTTCAGCGTCTTGAGCCGCCCCTGGTAGGCGGCATAGAGTTCCTGCGCCCGGCCGGTGGCGAAATCCGTATCCTCCGTTGCCGGAATCCGCCCCGGCATGTGGCCGCGATCCTTCCAGCGCTGGATTTGCGCCATCAGCGCCGGGGCCGGCCAGCGCTTGGCGTCCAGGCGCGCGGCCTCCATTACCTGTTTCAGGAGCCGGAGCTGATCGTCGCTATCCAGGATGGAGAAGTTACCGGCAAGGCCGGCGCGTTCGGCAAAGCGGCGCAGCATGCGCGCGGCCAGCGCGTGGAAGGTTCCGAGCCACAGCCCTTCCACCGGCGTGCCGAGGAGCTTCATCACCCGCTCGCGCATCTCGCGCGCCGCCTTGTTGGTGAAGGTCACGGCAAGAACCTGGTTGGGGAAGGCGCGTCTGGTCAGCAGGATATGCGCGAAGCGCGTCGTCAGCACGCGGGTTTTGCCGGTGCCGGCGCCGGCCAGCACCAGCACCGGCCCCTCGGTTGCCTCCACGGCCTCGCGCTGCGCCTGATTGAGACCTTCCAGATAAGTCATGGAGAGAAGCGCTGTTCCGCGTGAAAGCCAAAAACCGTGCCGGTCAATGCCCGTTCATGCCGGCTTGCGGCTTGGGCTTGACGCCCAGGACGCGGGAGATCGCGTAAACCAGGTCGGGGCGGTTGATCGTGTAGAGATGAAATTCGTCGATGCCGTTGGCCTGGAGCGTCCGCACCTGTTCGGCGGCCGCGGCCGAGCCGACCATGCGGCGGGTCTCGGGGTCGTCGTCCAGGCCCTCGAACATCTCCGCCATCCAGTAGGGCGGCGCGGCGCCGCAGCCTTCGCAGAATTTCACGGCGGCGGCATAGTTGGAGACCGGCATGATGCCGGGGACGATGGGGGCGGTAATGCCGGCGGCCAGCGCGCGGTCCAGGAAGCGCAGGAAGGTTGCGTTGTCGTAGAAAAGCTGGGTGATGGCGCGGGTGGCGCCGGCGTCCAGCTTGCGCTTCAGATTGTCCAGATCCGCTTCCGGAGAGGCCGCCTGCGGGTGGGTTTCCGGATAGGCGGCGACCGAGATTTCGAAATCCGCCACGCGCTTCAACCCGGCGACCAGATCCGCCGCATAGGCATAGCCGCCGGGGAAGGGGGTGTAGGTCTCGCCCTTGGGAGGATCGCCCCGGAGCGCGACGATATGGCGCACGCCAGCCTCCCAGTAGCGTCTCGCGACCTCGTCCACCGCCTCCCGTGTCGCGCCCACGCAGGTCAGATGCGCGGCCGGGATGAGATCGGTTTCCCGCACGATGCGCAGCACGGTGGCGTGGGTGCGCTCCTGCGTGCTGCCGCCGGCACCGTAGGTCACGGACACGAAACGCGGCTTAAGCGGCGCCAGCCGTTCGATGCAGTGCCAGAGCTGGGTTTCCAGCGCCGCTGTTTTCGGAGGGATGAATTCGAAGGAGATGGCCGGCGCCTTGCCGGGGGCGGCCGGCAGCGGATTGACCCGGTCGCCCGAAAGCCAGCGTTCCAGCGTGTCGCGGTTGGGGGAATGGGTCATGGTAAGCGCGGCTTTTCTCGCATCGGGTTCTTTTGCGGCATTGCGCCTTGCCAGCGCAAGCCGGGAATGCTCCGGCGCGGGGGAATTCCCGCGTATTTTGGGCCTACCCGGACTACCCCGTTGATCCAGTGGCCCTTGAAGGCCATAACAAGGATGAGACAAGGGCGGGAAGATTGGGCATAGTGCCTACCGTTATTCA
This sequence comes from Pseudomonadota bacterium, assembly GCA_021779655.1. The sequence continues at coordinate 4,424 of JAJYAF010000131.1, read as the reverse complement.
AGGAGGCTTGGGGGTGTCGGAACACAATAAGTTTGGCGTGAGGCGGAAAAAACCCTGGTTTTTTACCGCGCCGGCACTGCTCGCGGCCGCACTGCTCTCCGGCTGCGCCAAAGCGCCGCCGCCTTCCGACCAGCCCGCCTACCAGGCCTATCAGGAGCAGAACGATCCGTGGGAGCCGACCAACCGGTTCCTTTTCCGGGTCAACGACAAAATCTCCCGCTACTTCCTGCGGCCGATCGCCAAGGGATACCTCCACGTCACCACCGTTGGCATGCGCACGCATGTCAGTGACTTCGTCACGAACATGGGTGAGCCTGGCGAGGTGATCTATTTCGCCGCCGGCGGCAAATCGCGGGATGCCGGCACGGCGCTGGTACGCTTCGTGGTTAATTCCGTGATCGGCTTCGGTGGGATCTTCGATCCGGCCGCCAATCTCGGCTACCCGGAAACCTCCACGGATTTCGGATTGACGCTGGCGGAATGGGGCGTGCCGCCCGGCCCCTATCTTTATCTGCCGCTCTTCGGTCCCTCCGGCGCGCGGGACGTATGGTCCCTGCCCGCGCAGTTCATCCTTACCCCCACCATTGCCCCGCCCCCCAGCAGGGGATTGACGATATTCAGCGATACCACGACCGCCCTGCATCTGGTGAACAGCTATGCCTCCTATCTCAACGCTATCGACGAGGTCGAGGCGACGGCGCTGGATCCCTATGCCACATTCCGGAGCCTTTATCGCCAGTCCCGCGGCGCGCAATTGCAGCTGATCAACCGCCGCAACGCACCCACGGTGCCGGACTGGTTCCCGCAGCCGGCGCCGGCCAACCAGCCCCCCGCGCCGGCGCAGTAACGCGACCGGCGGCGGAATTCCGGCGGCCCCCCGCGGAAATGAGAACTTTCGGGGACGAGAACTTTCGGGACGCAAACTTCAGGAACAGAGGAATTTTGGATGTATTTTCGCCGCTTCGTGCTTTGGGCCGTGGTTGGTCTTTCCATGCCGGGCCTGGGCTTTTTCGCCGCATCGCCGGCCGGCGCGCAGTCCGCCGCCGTGCCCGCGGATGAGGCCAAGGCTTTCATTCAGCAAGCCGGGCAGCAACTCGTGGCCGTGGTGAACGGCAATGGGAGCGCCGCCAGCAAGGGTGCGCAGCTCAACACGCTGGTCAACCAGATGGTGGCCGTCGATACCGTGGGGGATTACGTCCTGGGGCGCTACAGGAATGTCGCGACCCCGGACCAGCACCGGCAGTTTCTCATGCTGTTCCATCAGCTGTTATCCTATAACATCACGTACCAAATCAAAGCCTATAAGGGGGTTTCGTTCACGGTGAACGGCGCTTCCCAGCAGGGTAACGACACGGTGGTCGATACCACGATCATGCGCCCGGGCCAGGCGCCAGCGGATGTCGGCTGGGCGGTGGACGAGATCGGCGGCAGCCCGAAAATCGTCGATGTGATCGTGGCCGGGACATCCCTTAGAATTACCACGCGCAACGACTATGCTTCGGTGATCATCAACAACGGCGGCCAGTTTTCCGCATTGCTGACCGCGATGCAGAGCCAGATTCAACGCATCAAATCGCGCGAGAACGACTGAAAATCCCCGGCTCGCCGGGCCAAGCTAAAACTTATACCAGCCCGCCAATTCATTGACTCTATACAGACAGGTGGCGGGCTGGTATAAGTCTTTGATTTCGCGCGCGGCCGCCCCGCCAACCCCGCGCGCATACCAATCCGCATTTTCGCGGATTGGTATTATACCAGCCCGCCAATTGATTGACTCTTCCGGACAGGCGGCGGGCTGGCATAAGGCCTTGATTTCGCGCGCGGCCGCCCCGCCAACCCCGCGCGCATACCAATCCGCGTTTTCGCGGATTGGTATTATAACTTTCAGTTAGCAGAGATCGCGACGCGGGGACCTTCCACCCGTGGCAGCAGCACCGTCAGCAGACCAATGGCCGGGAGGAAGGAGCAGATCCGGTACACCATGTCGATGCCGGTCTGGTCCGCGATCATGCCCAGCAGCGCGGCCCCGATGCCGCCCATGCCGAAAGCGAAGCCGAAAAACAGGCCGGAGACCATGCCAACGCGCCCGGGCATGAGTTCCTGCGCATAAACCAGGATGGCGGAGAAGGCCGAGGAAAGGATCAGCCCGATGATGATGGAAAGGAAGATGGTGGCTTGCAGCCCCACATAAGGCAGCGCCAGGGTAAAAGGCAGAACACCGACGATGGAGGCTGAGATCACCCATCTGCGGCCGAGCCGATCGCCTATCGGCCCACCGGCCACGGTGCCCAGGGCGGTGGCGGCAAGGAAAATGAACAGATCGATCTGCGCCGCGTGCACGCCAAGATTGAAGCGGTGCATGAGGTAGAAAATGTAATAGCTGGTGATGCTCGCCAGGTAGAAATATTTCGAGAAAATCAGCGCCAGCAGGACCAGAATAGCCAGTCCCACCCGCTTGCGGGAGAGGGCATGCCGGGCGGCGGGTTCGCGCCGGTTACGGCGCGCGTGCCCGTTTTTCTTGTACCAGCGCCCCAGCGCGCAGAGGATGAGAATACCGCCAAGCGCGGCCAGCGTGAACCAGGCGACGCTCGTTCGGCCGCGCGGCAGGATGAAAACCGCCGCCAGCAGCGGCCCTAGTGCCTGGCCGAAATTGCCGCCCACCTGAAACACCGATTGCGCCAGCCCGTATTTGCCGCCGGAAGCGCGCCTCGCGATCCGGGACGACTCCGGATGGAACACGGACGAGCCGATGCCGAGCAGCGCCGCCCCCGCCAGCAGCTCCCCGTAATCCGAGGCCAGCGCCAGCGCCAGCAGGCCGAGCAGCGTGAAGCTCATGCCCGTGGGCAGCGAATAGGGCATCGGACGCCGATCGGTAACCATGCCGATCACGGGCTGGAAAACCGAGGCGGTCGTTTGATAGACGAGCGTGAGCAGGCCGATCTGCCCGAAGCTAAGGGCGAAGCCGCCCTTCAGAATCGGATAGATCGCCGGCAGCAGCGCCTGCATCATGTCGTTCAGCAAATGGCAGAAGCTGATCGCGCCCAGAACGGGCGCCGTGCCGGCCGCCTTGTAGGGCGCCGCGATGGTTTGGCTCATCGGTATAAACCTTCGATTTCGCCGTGCGCGGGGGGCGGGGCGACCGCGCGGCCGCATTGCATAGGAATCTTGTGGCCGGACGAGACGCCGGCCGTGCCGGTTCAGGTGGGCTGGGCATTCCCGGACCCCGGTCCGGCCAACCGTTCTATCAGCGCCAGGGAGGCTGCCGTGTTCCAGTTGGCGCCGCCATCCCGCCGGCCGGTGAGCTGCCCCGCCGGGTTGACGAGGATGGTGACCGGAATACCCGGCACGTTCAGGACGCTGGCAACGTTGCCGTCGGGATCGGCCAGGAGGGGCAGACCGGTGATGTGGTGGCGGCTATAGTAATCCGCGACCACCTGGGGGCCTCCGAAATCCACGGAAATCGGCAGGATGAGGATTTTGCTTTTCGCCAAGGTCTGGCTGATGGCAACGAAGCTCGGCAGTTCCGCGACGCAGGCGATGCACCAGGTGGCCCAGATATTCACCACCAGGCCGCTGCCCCGGTAATCGGCCAGGCTGAGCGGCTTGCCCTTTGCGTCGGAGAATTTCAGGTTCGGGGCGGGGGAGGGGGAGAACTGCTGGATAACGCTGGCGGCATCCGGCAATTCGGCGGCGTTCTCCGCCCGCGCCGAATTGCCCCGTGCCGCGCTCAAGGCTAAGCCTGTCGTGGCGGCGATGACGGATCGCCGGGAGTAGGACATGGAAGCAGGGGATTTGAGCGGCAAGAACGAAACTCCGGTTGGTGGCCAACTGCAATGGGGCGGCAGATTTGCCGCCGGGCCCGGTGCGGTGATGCAGGCCATTAATACCTCGATCGGCTTCGACCGCAAGCTTTGGCGGGAAGATATCGCCGGCTCGCGCGCCCATGCCGCCATGCTCGGCCGCCAGGGTATTCTTTCCGGCGCCGATGCCGAGGCGATCGATGCCGGGCTCGCCGAAATCGCCGCTGAAATCGCCGCCGGGCGCTTCCCGTTCGCCGAGGCGCTTGAGGATATCCATACCAATATCGAGGTCCGCCTGACCGACAAGATCGGCGCGGCCGCGCGGCGGCTGCATACCGGGCGCAGCCGCAACGACCAGGTGGCGACGGATTTCCGCCTCTGGGTGCGTGGGGCGATCGATATGCTGCTGGCGCAGCTGCGGGACGTGATGCAAGCCTTCGCCTCCCGCGCCGCCGAACATGCCGGTAGTGTCATGCCCGGTTTCACCCATCTGCAAACCGCCCAGCCCGTGACCTTCGGCCACCATTTGCTGGCTTATGTGGAAATGTTCGGGCGCGATGCCGAGCGCCTCGCGGACTGCCGCCGCCGGGTCAATCGACTGCCGTTGGGAGCAGCTGCGCTGGC
>JAJYAF010000130.1 GCA_021779655.1 Pseudomonadota bacterium | reverse complement strand
TGCCGCCGCTGGAGATCGGCGGGGTTTACCGGCTGCGCCGGCGCGGCGAAACCCATGCCTTCGACAACAACGCGATCCATCTGCTGCAAACGGCCGTGAATTCCGGCAACTACCAGCAATACCAGCGCTACGTGGACATGGTTCGCCGGCAGAAACCGGTCGCCCTGCGCGATCTGCTGGATTTCCGCACCGACCTGGTGACGCCGGTTTCGGTGGACGAGGTGGAAAGCGTGACCGAAATCCGCAAGCGGCTGCTGGCGCCCGGCATTTCGCTGGGCGCACTCAGCCCCGAGGCGCATGAGACGCTTTCGATCGCCATGAACAGGATCGGCGCGCGTTCCGATAGCGGCGAAGGCGGCGAGGACCCGGCGCGGGCAATGCCGCGCGCCAACGGCGACAATGCGTCGTCCGCGATCAAGCAGATCGCCTCCGGCCGCTTCGGCGTGACCGCGCAATATCTCAACAACTGCCGGGAAATCGAGATCAAGATCGCCCAGGGCGCGAAGCCGGGCGAGGGCGGGCAACTGCCGGGCTTCAAGGTGACCGAACTGATCGCGAAGCTCCGGCATTCGACGCCCGGCGTGATGCTGATCTCGCCGCCGCCGCACCACGACATCTACTCCATCGAGGATCTGGCGCAGCTCATCTACGACTTGAAGCAGATCAATCCGGATGCGCGGGTATGCGTGAAGCTGGTCGCGCGTTCGGGGATCGGCACCATCGCGGCGGGGGTGGCGAAGGCGAAGGCGGATGCGATTCTGGTCTCCGGCCATGTCGGCGGAACCGGCGCCTCGCCGCAATCCTCGGTCAAATACGCGGGATCGCCCTGGGAGATGGGCGTCTCCGAGGTGCACCAGGTTCTGATGCTGAACCGGCTGCGGCACAAAGCGGTTCTGCGCACCGATGGCGGCATCAAGATCGGCCGCGACGTGGTGATGGCGGCAATGCTGGGGGCGGAGGAATTCGGCATCGGCACCGCTTCGCTGGTGGCGATGGGCTGCATCATGGTCCGGCAATGCCATTCCAATACCTGCCCGGTCGGCGTGTGCACGCAGGATCCCGCGCTGCGGGCAAAGTTCGAGGGCACGCCGGAGAAGGTGATCAACCTGTTCTCCTTCATCGCCGAGGATGTGCGCGGCATTCTCGCCTCGCTCGGCTTCCGCAGGCTGCGGGACGTGATCGGCCGCACCGATCTGCTGATGCAGGTGAGCCGGGGCGCCGAATTTCTGGACGATCTCGATCTGAATCCGATCCTGGCGCAGGCGGACCCTGGCGGCTATGCGCGCTATTGCACGTTAACCGAACGCAACGCGGTGCCGGAGACGCTGGATGCGCAGATGATCGAGGATGCCGACGCGTTTTTCAGGCACGGCGAGAAGATGCAGCTGCAATACAATATCCGCAACACGCAGCGCGCGATCGGAACCCGGTTCTCCTCGCAGATCGTGCGCCGGTTCGGCGATGCCGATTTGCAGCGGGACCATGTGACGGTGCGGCTGAACGGCTCGGCCGGCCAGTCGCTGGGCGCGTTCGCGGTGCGCGGGCTGAAGCTGGAAGTGTTCGGCGATGCGAACGATTATGTTGGCAAGGGGCTTTCCGGCGGCACCATCGTGGTGCGGCCGGCGCCGTCCTCGAGGCTCAAGAGCAATGAGAACACGATCCTCGGCAATACCGTGCTGTACGGCGCGACCGCCGGTGCGTTGTTCGCGGCCGGCAAGGCGGGAGAGCGCTTCGCGGTGCGCAACTCGGGCGCCACGGCGGTGGTGGAGGGCATCGGCTCCAATGGCTGCGAATACATGACCGGCGGCACAGTGGTGGTGCTGGGGCCCGTGGGCGATAATTTCGGCGCGGGCTTCACCGGCGGCATGGCGTTCGTTTACGACCGGACGGCAGCCTTCGAGCTGCGGCTGAACCGGGAAACGGTGATCTGGCAGCGGGTGGACGCACTCTACTGGCAGGCCGAACTGCGGGGATTGATCGAGCGGCATGTCCGGGAGACCGACAGCGATTTCGCCGCCCACCTGCTGAACGACTGGGATCGCGTGCTGCCCCATTTCTGGCAGGTGGTGCCTCGGGAATATGTCCAGTACCTGCCGGTGCCGATGCAGGACGAGGCGGAGGCGATCAGAGCTTGATGAACTAGCGCTGCCTGCCCGATGCGGCCCATGCCGATGCGGCCGCGTGCCAATGCGGCTCAGGGCAATGCGGCTCAGGGCAATGCGGTCAAGGCGGATATAACCCGCCTTGGCGGGCCTGCGCGAATTCTGCCATAAGCAGGGCATGCGAATTCTCTACCACCTTCCATTGTCTCCGTTCGCGCGGAAAGTGCGGCTGGTCCTGGCGGAGAAGCGGCTGCCGTTCGAGTTGCGGACCGAGCGCGTATGGCTGCGCCGCCCGGAATATCTGGCGCTCAACCCGGCCTGCCAGGTGCCGACCCTGGTGGAGGATAACGGTCTCGTCATTCCGGATTCGACCGTGATTTGCGAATATCTGGACGAAGCCTATCCGGACATGATGCTGCTCGGCCGCACACTGGGCGAACGGGTGGAAACGCGGCGGCTGGTGGCCTGGTTCCACGACAAGTTCAATCAGGAGGTCGTGCGCACCCTGTTATGGGAGAGAACCCTGAAGCAGTTGCTGGGTCTCGGCGCCCCAGACGCCGCGGCACTGCGCGCGGGGGCCGCCAATCTCCGGCAGCATTTAAGCTATATCGGCTGGCTTGCCGAAAACCGTAAATGGCTCGCCGGCGCCAATCTCTCCCTGGCCGATTTCACGGCGGCGGCCTGCCTTTCCTCGCTCGATTATATCGACGCCGTAGACTGGTCGGCCTCCGCCCCGGCCAAGGAATGGTACGCGCGCATGAAATCCCGGCCTTCCTTCCGCGCGATCCTGACCGACCGGGTGAGCGGCATGGTGCCGCCGCCCCGTTATGCCGATCTGGACTTCTGATTTGTGCTGCTGATTTTCGGCTTCGGCTATACCGGCCGGGCGATCGCACGGGCCGCGCTGGCGGCCGGGATACCGGTTTGCGCCGTCTCACGCACGCCCGAGCGCGTGGCGCCGGAGCCGGGCGTGCGGCCGGGCCTGCGGCTGGTTGCCTTCGATGAGGCGGAAGCGGAGATTGCCGGGGCCGGGCAGATCATTGCCACGGCGGCACCGGCAGAGGCGGCCGATGGCGCGGAAGATCCGGTGCTGGCACGTTTTGCCCCGGCCATCGCGGCGGCACGAAGCTTGCGCTGGCTCGGCTATCTTTCCAGCACCGGCGTCTATGGCGACCGTGCCGGCGCCTGGGTGGACGAGGAAACCTTGCCGGCACCCCGATCCCCGCGCGCCGCGCGGCGGCTGCGGGCGGAAGCGGCTTTCGCTGCCTACGGCACCCGGCTGGCGGTGGATGTTTTCCGGCTGGCCGGCATCTATGGGCCGGCGCGCTCGGTGCTGGACGATCTGCGGCAGGGTACCGCGCGGCGGGTGATCAAGCCCGGCCATGTCTTCAGCCGCATCCACCGCGATGACATCGCCGCGGGCGTGCTGGCCGCGATGCGGCAGAATCCGCCGCCCGGCCTGCGTATCTTCAATTTTGCCGATGATCTGCCGGCGCCCAGCGCGGAGGTCGTTGCGGAAGGTGCCAGGCTTCTGGGCATGACCCCGCCCATGCCCGTGCGTTTTGCCGATGCGGCGGCGGCCATGTCGCCCATGGCTCTGAGCTTCTGGGCGGAAAACCGGCGCGTAAGCAATTCCCGAACCCTGGCCACGCTAGGATTGGCCTGGCGGTATCCCACCTACCGGGAGGGCCTCCGCGCCATTCTGGCCGAGGAGGCGGCGCAGCGTGCCGGCCAGCAATGACAAATCCCGCGGCCGCGAGAGCCGGTGGTCGCCATCCTTGATGAAGGTGGTCTCCACCGCGCCGCTCTCAAGGCAGGCAACGAGTTCCAGGCTGTGAGCCCAGGGAACGTCGGCATCCTCCATGCCGTGCAAGATCGCCACCGGGCAGCTTATGGCGATGCGCCCTTGCAGCAGCAGATGGTTCCGCCCGTCTTCGAGAAGCTTGCGCGTGATGGGCAGCGGCGCGCCATATGTGCTCGGCGCGTGGAACATGCCGGCGGTCTCCAGCGCCCGCAGCTCGGGCGCCGAGAGTTTCGGCCGGATGCCCCATTCGGTGAAATCCGGCGCCGGCGCGATCAGCAGCAGCGCGTGGATCCGCGCGGTGAATTGCTTCGCCAGCAGCAAGGCGATCCAGCCGCCCATGGAGGAGCCCACCGGCAGCAGGGGCATGCCAGCCGTGGCGGCCTCGATCACCCAGGCAGCGTCCTCGCTCCAGCGGCCGATGCTGCCGTCCTCGAACCGGCCGGCGGAGCGGCCGTGACCGGAATAGTCCAGCCGCAGCATGGCCTGGCCCGATTCGGCGCAAAATTGGCGCAGGAACAGCGCCTTGGTTCCGTCCATATCGGAGGCGAAACCGGGCAGGAACACCACGGCGGGGGCTTTGCCCGGCAGGAACTCATAGGCAAGCTGAAGCCCATCGCGGGCGGCGAGCAGGTTCACGGCCATGGCATAGGATACCATTAAATGAGTGAGCCGGCCACGGTTCTGCAACTCGTGCCCAAGCTGGATACCGGCGGGGCCGAGCGCGTCGTGGTGGAAATCGCCGAGGCGCTGGTCAAGGCCGGCCACCGGGCGCTGATTGCCTGCGAGGGCGGCGCGCTCACCCAGGCGGGCTTACGCGCGGGGGCGGAAATCATTGAATTTCCGCTGAACACCCGCTCGCCGCTGCGGCTGCGGCGCAACGCGCGCCGGCTCAAGCGGCTGATCCGGCAGTACGAGGTGGATATCGTGCACGCGCATTCGCGCGGCCCGGCCTGGTCCGGCTACTGGGCCACCCGGGGCGGGCCCGCCAAATTCGTCACCACCTATCACGGCTTTTATAAAGAGAACGCGCCGTTCAAGCGCCGCTATAACTCGGTGATGGCGCGGGGTGAGCGGGTGATCGCCGTGAGCCAATTCATCGCCGGGGTGATCGTGGCGCGCTATCCCTGGGCGGGCGCGGCGGTGCGCGTGATTCCCGGCGGGGTGGACATGCGGAAGTTCGATCCCGCCGCCGTGCTGGGCGACCGGGCGGCGCGGCTTGCACGGCAATGGCGGCTGGCCATGGACGCGCCCACGATCATGCTGCCGGGGCGGCTGACCGGCTGGAAGGGGCAGAGGCTTCTCATCTCCGCCCTGGCCGCCATGCGGCACCGGGATGCCGTCGCCGTGCTGGTTGGCAGCGCGCAAGGGCGCGAGGCCTACACCCGCGAGCTGATCGCCCATGCCCAGCGGCTTGGCGTGGCCGGCCGCCTGCGCCTGGCCGGCAATGTGGAAGACATGCCGGCGGCGCTGATGCTGGCGGATGTGGTGGTGAACGCCTCGACCGACCCGGAGGCTTTCGGCCGCACCATCATCGAGGCGCAGGCCATGGGCCGCATGGTGATCGCCGCCGACCATGGCGGCGCGCGCCAGACGATCATCGACGGGCAGACCGGATTGCTGTTTCCTCCCGGCGATGCCGGGGCGCTGGCCGAGGGTATCGACCGGCTGCTTGCCGTGCCTGTGGCGCTGCGGCTGGACTGGGGGCGGCATCTGCGGAAGATGGCCGGGGACCATTACTCCATCGCCGCCATGCAGCAGGCGGTGCTGGCGGTTTACCGGGAACTGCTGAGCGGCCCGGCTGTTCCCTCCGGCTATTCCCTAACGCCCGGCTTGGCGCCATAAGTCCGGCCGCGATGCGTATTCTGTTCATTGCCTCGTCGCGGATCGGCGATGCCGTGATCTCCTCGGGCATTCTGGAGCATCTGCGCCTGCAATACCCGCAAGCACAGCTTACCGTGGCGGTTGGCGTTGCCGCGCAGGACGTGTTCGCGCATCTGCCGCAGCTTGAGCGCCGGATCGTGTTCGACAAGGAACGCTTCGATTTCCACTGGCCACGGCTATGGCTGAAGCTCGTGGGCCATGTCTGGGATATCGTGGTGGATGTGCGCGGCTCCGGCCTTGGCTATTTTCTCCGGGCGAAGCGCCGCATCCGTATTCGCGGCGGCCGGCGGCCGGGCTGGCGCTATGCCCAGCTTGCCGCGGCCATGGGGCTTGCGCCCGCGCCGCTGCCGGTGGCCTGGACCAACGCGGCGGATGCGCAACGCGCCGAGATGCTGTTGCCGCCGCACCTGCCGCTGATCGGCCTTGGCCCGACCGCGAACTGGGAGCCGAAAATCTGGCCGGCCGAGCGCTTTGCCGAGGTTTTTCATGCCCTGGCCGGGCGGCTGCCCGGCGCGCGCGCGGTGATTTTCGCAGGCCCGGGGGAGCAGGAGCGGCGGCTGGCGG
>JAJYAF010000129.1 GCA_021779655.1 Pseudomonadota bacterium | reverse complement strand
GCGGCGGCGTAATGCAGCGAACGCATCAGCCCGGCAACGTCGCGCAGCGGGCAGGATTTCGCCCGCCGCATTTCCAGCGGCTTCGCCGGCTCGCCCTCGAAGTCGATGATAAAGGCGTCGCCGGAGGCGAACAGCACCTGGCCGAGATGGAAATCGCCATGAATTCGTGTCTTCATCGTACCGATCGCGCCTTGCGCGAGCCGGGGCAGCGTGGCCATGAGTTTCCGCTGGCTGGCAAGCAGGAGCGCGGCGGATTGGCGGCTGGAGTCGCTCGGCCATTCCTTGACATTGCTCACCGTCTCGAACGCCGCGCGCAACTGGTTTTCCGCGCCTTCGGCCCATTGCCGGGTGTCGTCCGCGGTTACTTCCTCGGGCGCGAAGGCCTGATCGTCACACGGCCTTGCCAATACCGCGTGCAGTTGGGCAAGCCGCGTGCCGATGGCCCGGGCGAAGCCGGCGTAATTGGCAAAGGCGTCGACCTCCTCGGCGCCGGTTTTCTCCGCCAGTCCCATGGTTTCGTTCAGGCGGGTCAGATAGTTCAGGGTCCATTGCCAGGCATCGCCCTGGTTGCGCACAAATTTTTGCGCGACGATCATGGCGCGCGAAGCGCCATCGGCGCCGACGCGCGAAACCTCACCCAGAAGCGGCGGCGTGTTGGCGTAGCCCTGCTCCGTGAGATAGCGCACCATTTCGACTTCCGGATTGATGCCGGCCGTGATCCGGCGGATGATCTTCATGACCACCTGGTCCGCGACGATCAGCGAGCTGTTCGATTGCTCGGCGGAAAGCCTGCGGATTTCGGGATTTTCGGGAAGCGCCATCTCGTCCAGATGGCTGGTTGCCGTACAGCGTATCTCCCCGTCGCTCACCTGCACCGCCATTCGCGCGCGCAGGGCGCGGATCAATCCAAGGGGAAACGCATCCAATGCGAAGGCATCCGTCAGCACGCCCACTTTTCGGTTCTGCCGTACCCTCGCCAGCGCCAGTTGCTGCACCAGCGCGGAGCTGGCGTTTGGCTCGCCCTCCCAGCAAACGCCAAGCGGAAGCTGATAGTATTCGGTGCGGTTTTCCAGCTCCACCTCGACCTCGGTCAGCAGCATGTCGGCCGCCCGGCCGATTTTTTCGGCCCGCGCGAGCCGTACCGATTTTATCGCGGCGTCCTTGGAGGCGAACCAGCGCCGGCGCATCAGGTAGGCCGGCAGCGCCTCGGTCTCGATCTGCTGGCGAGCGGGCGCCTCCAGAATGTCCATCAATCCGGCGCGCAGGACCAGTGTGTTGAGCTCGGGCAGCGGCTCGGAGGGACGGATGTGCCAGGGCGGCAATGCCGATTCGGTTGCCAGGATGAACCAGTAGAAGCCGTACGGCGGCAGCGTGAGCAGATAAGGCAATTGCCCGATGGGCGGGAACGCGGCGCCGCCGATCAGGTCCACCGGCACCCGGCCGGCGGCGCTGTCCAGTTGCAGCTCCACCGCCTGAGCGGTGCGGGAGACATTGCACACGCAGAGGATCGTTTCGATCTCGCCGTCAGGCAGCACATAGCTGCGCAGATAGGCCAGCACCTTGCGGTTGCCCGGATACAGAAAGGTGAGCGCGCCACGGCCGAACGCGCGGTGCCGCTTGCGCACTGTCAGCATCCGGCGCGTCCAGTTGAGTAGCGAATGCAAATCCGCTGCCTGCGCCTCCACATTCACGGCGTAGAAGCCATACACCGGGTCCATTACCGGCGGCAGGACCAGATCGGCGAAATTGGCGCGGGAGAATCCGCCGTTCCGGTCCGGCGACCATTGCATCGGCGTGCGGACGCCATCGCGGTCTCCGAGATGGATGTTGTCACCCATGCCGATTTCGTCGCCGTAATAAATTACCGGCGTCCCCGGCATGGAAAGCAGCAGGCTGTTCATCAGCTCTATCCGCCTGCGGTCGTGCTCCATCAGCGGCGCCAGCCGGCGGCGGATTCCGAGATTGACACGCGCGCGCTTATCCGCCGCGTAGGTCTGCCAGAGATAGTCGCGCTCGGAATCGGTAACCATTTCCAGCGTAAGCTCGTCGTGGTTGCGCAGGAAAATCGCCCACTGGCAGTTTTCCGGTATCTCCGGCGTCTGCCGCATGATATCCGTGATCGGAAAGCGGTCTTCCTGCGCGATGGCCATATACATGCGCGGCATCAGGGGAAAATGGAATGCCATGTGGCATTCATCGCCTAGACCGAAATATTGCTGCGCGTCCTCCGGCCATTGATTGGCCTCCGCCAATAGCATCCTGCCCGGCGCGTGCGCGTCCAGAGCAGTGCGAATCTGTTTGAGAATCGCATGGGTTTCCGCAAGGTTCTCGTTGTTCGTGCCCTCCCGCTCCACCAGGTAGGGCACGGCGTCCAGACGCAGGCCGTCCACGCCCAGATCGAGCCAGAAGCGCATGATGTTCAGCACCTCATGCAGCACTTTCGGATTGTCGAAATTCAGATCCGGCTGGTGGGAGAAGAAACGGTGCCAGTAATAGGCGCCGGCGGTCTCGTCCCAGGTCCAGTTGGATTTTTCCGTATCGACGAAAATGATGCGTGTGCCGGCGTATTTCTGGTCGCTGTCGGACCAGACATAGAAATCCCGTGCGGCGGAGCCGGGTTTGGCCTTGCGCGCGCGCTGGAACCAGGGGTGCTGGTCCGAGGTATGGTTGATCACCAGTTCGGTGATGACCCGGATGCCGCGCTTATGAGCCTCCATGATGAATTTCCGGATATCGTGCAGATTGCCGTATTCCGGGTGCACGTTCCGGTAATCGGAAATATCGTAGCCATCGTCCCGCCGGGGGGAGGGATAGAAGGGCAGCAGCCAGACGACATTGACGCCGAGACCGGCGATATAATCCAGCTTTTCGATCAATCCAGGAAAATCGCCCACGCCATCGTTGTTGGAATCGAAAAACGACTTGACGTGAACCTGATAGATCACCGCGTCCTTGTACCAGAGCGGATCGTCCTGAGCGATGCTAGCGGCTTTGTTTGACATGAGGGTCCGGCTCTCTTGGTTCACGCAACGGGATTGACGCGCCAGATGCAGAATGGAATTTCATAGGGGTTGAGCCATACGTTCTGCATCTTGCCATGCCAGATGAATTTCACGTCGCGCATCAGATCCTCCGCCGCGAGCGAGGCATGGTCCGGCAGACCGAAGCGCCAGAGCGGAATTTCGATATCGGCGCTCTGCGCATTGAACGGATCGAGGTTGATGGCCGCCAGGATCGCATTGCCGTCCGCCGACCGCTTGAAGAAATAAAGCACGTTGTCGTTGAAGGCGTTCAGGAATTCCACGCCGAGATGGGTGTGCAGCGCGGGATTGGCGCGGCGTATCGCGTTCAGCCGCGTGATCTCCGGCACGATGTTGCCGGGCCGTTCATGGTCCCAGGACCTGATCTCGTATTTCTCGGAGTTGATATACTCCTCCCTGCCCGGAATCGCCGCGCTTTCGCACAGTTCGAACCCGTTATAGACCCCCCACAGGCCGGACAGCGTCGCGGCGAGCGCCGCGCGGATGAGAAAGCCGGCGCGGCCGGAATGGTGCAGGAAAAACGGGTTGATATCCGGCGTGTTCACGAAGAAATGCGGCCGGAAAAAATCTTTCACGGGCGTCGTGGTGAGTTCGAGCAGATACTCGGTGAGCTCCTGCTTGGTGTTGCGCCAGGTGAAATAGGTATAGGACTGGGAAAATCCGATTTTGGCCAGCCGGTACATCAGCTTCGGCCGGGTGAAGGCTTCCGCCAGAAACACCGCGTCCGGATGGCGGCTGCGGATATCGCCGATCAGCCATTGCCAGAACGGCAGCGGCTTGGTGTGCGGGTTATCGACCCGGAACAGCCGGATGCCCTGGTCGATCCAGAATTGCACCACGTCGCGCAGGGCGAGCCAGAGCGTTGGCATCGCGCCCTTGGCGTAGAAATCGACATTGACGATGTCTTCATATTTCTTGGGCGGGTTTTCCGCGTAGCGCAACGAGCCATCGGGCCGCCAGTCGAACCATTCCGGATGCTCCTTGATCCAGGGGTGGTCCGGCGCGCATTGAATGGCGAAATCCAGCGCGATTTCCAGCCCCATTTCCGCCGCCGCGTCGCGCAGCTTGTGGAAATCGGCCAGCGTGCCGAGCTGCGGATGAATCGCGTCGTGCCCGCCTTCAGCCGCGCCGATGGCATATGGGCTTCCGGGATCGTCCGGCGCCGCGGTGAGCGCGTTGTTGCGCCCCTTGCGGTTGACGCGGCCGATGGGGTGGATCGGCGGGAAATACAGCACATCGAACCCCATCTCCCTGATTCGCGGCAGGTGCCGGATCACGTCGCGGAAATTGCCGTGACGGTCAGGCTCGCTCGAAGCGCTGCGAGGGAAAATTTCGTACCAGCTCGCGAATTCCGCGATCTTGCGCTCGGCGTCGAGAATGACCTCGCCGGAGCGGGAGAGGAATTTGCGCGGATCGGCGGCGCGCATCAGCGCCACCGTTTCATCGCTGAGGAGGACCAAGCGCCGTGTCTCCTCCGGCGCGTTTTCCAGTTGCGCGAGCAGGGCTTGCAGCGGCTTGGCGTAACGGCTTCCCTTGGCGGCCGCGGCCTCGCGCACCAATGCCAGACCTTCCTCGATTTCCAGTTTCGTTGCGATTCCGGCGTTGTGCTTTTTCGTGACCTCGTCCACGAAGCTCCCGTAGAGATCCTTCCACGCCGTAACCACGAAGACATGGCGGCCCAGGCGCTTCAACGGGAATTCGGCGGACCAGCGATCGTTTTCGGCCAGCGTCATCGGAACGGCGGAAAAACGCCGCTCATCGGCCGCGCGCCACAGCAGTTCGGCGGCGAGCTTGTCGTGGCCGTCGGCGATGAGGTCGGCCGCGACCGTCACGCTTTCGCCCACACAGCGGCGGACCGGAAACTGCCCGTCATCCACTTTCGGGCTGATCGCCTCGATGGCGATCCTGGGCAGAGCGACGCCGACCGGCGGAGGCGCTGTGGTGATGGGGGGCGGTTCGGGCATGTTCAACATCTTCAGGTTCAACCGCCGGGCTTGGGGGGTTCGCACGGCCGCGGGCGCCGTGAGCCGCTGGTTGCGCGCCGGGCTTTCCCGGCGCCGGCGCCGGCGAATTCCAGGGTTTCGGGCATCAGTGTTTGCCGGGGTCGCGGAGGTAGCCGAGAAATTCCGAGCAGTAGCGCGCGGCGGTGGTGTGCTGCACTTTCGCCAGCAGCGCCTCGTGCCGCTCCCGCCGCTCGTCCCGCGGCATGGTGAGGCCGAAATGGATGGCTTCCGCGACCTCGTCCGCGTCGAAAGGATTGACGATCAGCGCCTCCGTCAGCTCATCGGCCGCGCCGGCGAAGCGGGAGAGCACCAGCACGCCCGGGTTCTGCTCGTCCTGCGCCGCGATATATTCCTTGGCCACCAGGTTCATCCCGTCCCGCAGCGGCGTGACCAGGCCGATCTGCGCGCGGCGATAGAAACCGGCGATCGCCGCGCGGCGCACCGCGTGGGTCATGTATCGTAACGGAACCCAATCGACATCGGAAAATTCGCCGTTTATATCGCCGGCGCGGCGGTCGAGCTCGCGGCGCAGCGTCTGGTATGAACCCACCTCCTGGCGGGAGCGCGCGGCGATCTGCAAAAAATGCACCCGGCGGCAATGCTCGGGGAATCTGTAGAGCAGGCGCCCGAAAGCGTCGAAGCGTTGCGGCAGGCCCTTGGAATAGTCCAGCCGGTCCACGCCCAGGACCAGCGCCCGGTCCACCAGGCTTTCATTCAGGCGGTGCGCCTCGGCGGTGTTTTGTGCCCGGCGCGCGAGCTGCGCGAATTTCACCGCGTTGATGCCGATGGGGGTGACCACGGGATGCACCGTCCGGCCGTTGAATTCATAGCGCCCGAACCGGTCGCGGCGCGCTTCCAGTAATGCCTCTGCACTGTCGAGGAATGCCTTGCGATCGCCTTCCGTCTGGAAGCCCACGACATCGCAGGCTGAGAGCGCCTCCATGAGCTGAGCCGCCGGGGGGAGCACCACCAGCAACGGCGGCGGCACGAAAGGGATATGCAGGAAAAAGCCGATGCGGTTGGTCACGCCCAGCGCGCGCAGTTCGGCCGCCAGGGTCATCAACTGGTAGTCGTGAATCCAGATCAGATCGTCGGGCCGCAGCAGCGGGCGCAACGCCTGCGCATAGGCACGGTTGACGGTGCGGTACGCCTCGTATTCCGGACGGTGAAAGCGCAGCAGCCCGGTACGGAAGTGGAACAAGGGCCACAGCGCGCCATTGGCGAAGCCGTTGTAGAATTTATAGTAATCGCTTTCGGCGATATCGATGGTCGCGTAGGTCACCGCATCGGTTACGGTGATATCGGCGGAATCGGAG
>JAJYAF010000128.1 GCA_021779655.1 Pseudomonadota bacterium | reverse complement strand
GCAATCTGGGCGGCGACGCGGAATTCGTCCTCGTGCACCCCGTGCTCAATCGGCACAGCATCGAACCCGGCGGCGTGGCAACGGCCGCGCTGCGGAGAATCGCGGCCACGCTGCCGCTTGTGAAAGCCGGCCGCGCCACTGTGGATTACACCGGGCAGATCCCGCTTTCCGATGAGCAATTCGCCTCGCTCACTCAGGGTCTCGTGCTGGGCGGGATCGTCAGCGTGCTGCTCATCTCGCTCTGGTTGTATCTCGCGCTGCGGTCCTGGCGGTTGATCGTCCCGATCCTGCTCACCCTGCTTCTTGGTCTCGCGCTCACCATTACTTTCGCGGCCATCAGCATCCATGTGCTCAATTTGATATCGGTCGCCTTCGCCATCCTGTTCATCGGACTGGCGGTGGATTTCGGTATCCAGTTCACGGTCCGGCTGCGCGATGTGCGTCACGGCCTGGGAAATCTTTCGCTGGCGATCCAGGAAACCGCCCGTCAGGCCGGAGGGCAGATCGCGCTGGCCGCCACCGCCACGGCCTGCGGTTTTCTCGCCTTCGCGCCAACCTCCTTCATCGGCGTGGCGGAGCTTGGAATCATCGCCGGTGCCGGCATGGGCATCGCCTTTTTCTGCACGGTGACATTCCTGCCCGCGCTGCTGCGGCTTTTCGCGCCCAAGCCGGAAGAATACCCCATCGGGCTGCCATTCGGCACGGAGATAGACGGCTTCATCTACCGGCATCGGCGGACCATGCTCGCCGTTTTTGCCGTCCTGGCGGTTGCCGGCCTGATCGGCGGCATAACGCTCGGCTTCGATGCCAACCCGCTCGACACCAAGGACCCTCATACCGAGAGTATGAAAACCCTGAACGGGCTTTTGAGCAATCCCGCAACCAATCCCTTCTATGCGGATGTCCTGGCGCCAAACCTGCCAGCGGCGGTCGCTCTGGCGTCCAGGCTCTCGAAGCTTCCGGAAGTCTCCGCCGTGATGTCCGGCGCGACTTTCGTACCCGAGCATCAGGGCGCCAAGCTGGCAATGCTCCAGCAGGCGCAGACCATTCTGGCGCCGACTCTTCAGGCGGCCAGCATTTCTCAATCCGGCGCTCCCCCGATCACGGCGGCTGACATCCGAACCGCGATGCGCGAAACGCGCGACGCGATTCTCAAGGCAAAATCAAAACTGCCGACGAACTCGCCGCTGCTTGCCATTGCCGAGGCCATGGACAAGCTATTGCCGCAAAGCGATGCGCGGATCATGGCCATGAACGCGGCGATCACGCGCTATCTGCCAATGGCGCTCAACCAGCTTGCCGAATCGCTGAATGCCAGGCCCATTACTCAGGCCAGCCTGCCGCCCCAGATCGCGCGCAGCTGGTTTCTACCCGACGGCAGGGTTCGCGTGGAAGCGCTTCCCACCGCCGCCGCGCAAAAAACAAAAGGACTCGAGGCCTTCGCCAAAGCCGTGCGGTCGGTCGCGCCCAACGCGGGCGGCCCGGCCATTTCCACGGTCGATACGGCCCGGACGATCCTGAATGCCTTCGATGAGGCGGCAACGCTTGCTGTGCTGGCAATCGCCATCATCCTGTTCGTCGTATTCCGGAATCTGCGTGATGCCATGCTGGTGCTCTCGACATTGGCGCTCTCCGCCCTGCTAACCGCGCTGTTCGCCAAATTTTGCGGGCTTCAGATCAACTACGCCAACATCATTGCACTGCCGCTATTGCTGGGTGTGGGCGTGTCGTTCAATGTTTATTTTGTCATGAATTTCCGGGCCGGAATGCGCCGGTTTCTGCACTCCGCAACGGCGCATGCGGTCCTGTTTTCGGCGCTCACAACCGGAACGGCTTTCGGCAGCCTGGCCGCCTCGCATGATCGTGGCACGTCCAGCATGGGCCTTCTGCTGCTGCTGAGCCTGCTCGCCGTGCTGATCGCGACCTTCTTTTATCTGCCCGCGCTGCTCTACGTCATGCCGGAATCGCATGCTGGAGAAACGTAGCATCCGCCTGCTCGGCCATCAGACGAGCATCGCGCTCGAACCCGAATTCTGGGCCGCGCTGGAGGCCATCGCCCAGGCCGAGTCGGCACCGCTCGCCGCCATCATCGCCCGCGTCGACAGATCGCGGGCACCGGACGAGCCCCTGGCCTCGGCGCTGCGCGTATATGCCCTCCGGCACCGCGGGGGTTGAAAACACCCCCGCCAAAGTCCCCGATCTTGATCCTGCCATAACCAGCGGTCCGGTCGTTAACGGCGACATGACAGCGTGATTTTGGCGCACGGTGCGAAGCCGTTCGTTCACGCTTTGGATCGAAGGTTGATCTGCTTTTGGATGATGCCCTCCGGCTTGCCTGGGATTTTGAGTTCCGGTACGGTTCTTTTGCGAATCAAACGGAGGCTCTCCCGTCAGCACCGGTTAGCCCGACAGGCGGTCGGGATGTGGCTACGGCAGTCAGCGCGGCTGCTGGCTTTGGTGTGAGAGAGTCGTGTGAGCCTTGCGATCTTGGGTTAGTAATATTGGGGAAGCTGAAGTGGTTTTGGGGATGAGGTTCGGAAAACGAAACCTGACGGGGAAGAGCCTGTGATCGGGAGTCCACTCATTATCGCCGAACAGGCGCGCGCGAGAATGCAGGCTGTGTTAGGCAAGCTGGGGCGGGGCGAGGACATTAGCGGGAACGGCACGGTCGCGCCGAGGCCGCAGCTACGCGAAGCGGACCTCATCATTACCTCCTGCGAGGTCACTCCGGCGCATGGAACCGGCACGCTGCTGCTCCGTATATTTCCGGATAGCTCCGAGATCGTCTCCCTCAGGAGTTGCAATTTCTACGACGGCGTACAGTCTTTCGGAAGCGGGCAATATTGCCTGCCCATGGCGCATTTTTCATGGCCGGAGATTGTTTCCTGGGTGAAATGGTGTATTGCGGGAATCCGCATCCGCCGGATCATGGTGCTGCCCTATCTGCCGGTTGACCCGCTTATCGCGCTGGCGGCGCATGAGATAACGGGCGCGCCGCTCTGTTGTTACATCATGGACGACAAAAACGTCTGCGATGTCGGGATTGATGACACCCTTCTGGCACGGTTGCTGCAAGCTTCCGGGCTGCGGCTCGTGATTTCCCCGGAAATGCGTGATCGCTACTCCGAAAAATATCAACGCGACTTCTATGTCGTGCCCCCCTTGGTCCCGGAATCTCTGCTGAAGCTCACGCCGGTTTTTCCGCCCGCGGGCACCAATCCGGCCAGGGGGATCCTGCTTGGCAATATATGGGGTCAGCGCTGGCTGGATCTGCTGCGCGCAAGCCTGCGTGGAAGCGGCTTCGTCGTGGACTGGTACTGCAACCAGAAGCAGCCGGCGGGACTCACGTTCGACAAGGCGGAAATGGCGGGAGACGGGATCGTGTTCAACGATCCCGTGCCGGATAACGCATTGCCGAAGCTGCTGGCGCGCTATCCATTCGCCTTGGTGCCCACCGATCCGCTGGACGGAACCAGCCCGCCGAGTGTTCAGGCGATTGCGGAACTGAGCTTGCCCAGCCGTATCCCCACGATGGTGAGCATGGCGCATCTGCCAATCCTGATCGTCGGCAGCGCCGATACTTGCGCGGCACGCTTCGTCCGGCGCTTCGGGCTGGGCCAGGTGGCTGACTACCAGCGGCCCGCCATTACGGCGGCACTGGGGCGGCTGAACGATCCCGCCGAACAGACGGCGATTCGTCATCGCGCCGCCGAACTGGCCGGCGCGTTATCGGCCAGAGACAGCGCGCAATGGATCTGGGGATCGCTCGAGCGTGGCGGGCCGCTCGATTTGCGGTACGAAAAGCTGATGGTTGCCGAGCCGGTATCCTGAAGGGATTTTGCAATCATGACGGCGGTATCGGGAGAAGCGGTTTTCGAACGGGTCGAACAGCTGCGTCAGCTGATTTCGGAACTGGAACCAATTCTGCAAAGCCTGATGTTGAACGACAGCACGATCATAGACGGGTTGGCGCAGCTCCTGGCTTCGCTGCAACAGATGCAGCGCCGGACCGAGACGAGACTCGAAGCTCTGGTGCTGGAAATGCACACGATGAATGGTGAGATCACGCGTTTGCAGGTGCCCTCGGTGGAACCGGCCGGCCATATCGATTTTGATAAGGAAGATCCGGAGCTCAGCCTGCTGCAAGACTTGCTGCCGTTCCTTCCCAATCCCGTCCTGATCGATGTCGGCGCGAATGTCGGGCATGTGGCCGAGCGTCTCGCGGTAGCAGGCTATGAGGTCTTCGCGTTCGAACCCTTCCCGGAGAGCTTCGCTGCGCTTGCAGAACGTTCTCGGGCCATGTCTGACAGCTTGCATGCGTTTGCTTATGCGGTCGGCGCGAGCGATGGCGAGGCCCAGCTGCTGATTGCGCAGGATCTGGAAGGCGGAAAATGGAATGCCTCATTGTTCCACAGCACCGTGCGGCACCCGATGCTGAGCGATCTCGCATTCGGTTCGCAAACGCAGGTCAAGCTTCGAAGTCTGGCAAGTCTGGTTCAGGAGGGCGTTTTGCCTGCCACGGCCGCGGTGCTGAAGGTCGATACGGAAGGTGCCGATCTTGAGGTGATCCGCGGCGCGGGCGATTTGCGCTTCGATGTCGTCGTGCTCGAATTCTGGGATGAGCAGCACCCGTTCGGGCGGGAAGGCCACGGCGCGCTAGCCGCGCAGGTGGAGGTGATGCGGAATCTGAACTATCGCTGGCATGTCGTGATATACCGGCTCGACGAGCAAGGCAGGCAAGGGTATTTCTTCAACATGCGCGCAGCGCCCCGGGGTGCTTGGGGAAATGTCCTGTATTTTCGGGATTTTTCGGTCTTCTCGCGTGCCGCCCGCTGGTGTTTAAGCGCATTCGATGGTTCAGTTTTGGGAAATCCATGAAGGCGCTGGTGACGGGCTCGGCCGGTCTTATCGGTTCAGCCTGTGTGCGGCGGTTTTTGCACGAGGGCTGGCAGGTCTGCGGCATCGACAACAACCAGCGCGAAGATTTCTTCGGGCCCGGCGGCTCCACACGTGCGGTTGTTCACCAACTGGAGGCTCAAAAATCCTATCGGCATCACTGGCTTGACATTCGCGATCGCAACGCGGTGCGCGATCTCATGGCGGCCGAACGGCCCCGTTTCATCGTCCATACCGCGGCGCAGCCGTCGCATGACAAGGCCGCCGCCATTCCGTTCGAGGATTTCGGTGTCAACGCCAACGGAACGCTGAATCTGCTGGTGGCGGCACGTGAATTTTGCCCGGACGCGCCGTTCTGTTTCACCAGTACCAACAAGGTCTACGGCGACCGGCCAAACACCCTTCCGCTAACCGAGCTGCCGACCCGCTGGGATTATGCCGATGGCAGGGAAGGGATCGACGAGGCGATGTCGATCGACCAATGCACGCACTCGCTGTTCGGCGCATCGAAACTTGCGGCTGACGTTCTGTGCCAGGAATTCGGCCGATATTTTTCGATGCCGGTCGGGATCTTCCGCGGCGGATGCCTCACCGGCCCCAATCACGCCGCCGTTGAGCTGCACGGCTATCTTTCCTACATCGTGCGCTGCGCGGTCACCGCTACGCCCTATACCGTGTTCGGATATAAGGCAAAACAGGTGCGGGACCAGTTGCATTGCGACGACGTCGCCAGCCTGTTCCTCGAATTCTTCCGCGCGCCGCGCTGCGGTGAGGTTTATAATCTAGGCGGCGGCCGGCAGAACAGCCTGTCCATTCTGGAGACGATCGCGCTGTTGGCGCAATTTGGTCACCACCTGGAATGGCGGCTGCAAGAGCAGAACCGGATCGGTGATCATGTCTGCTATATTTCAGATCTTTCCAAGCTGCATCGGCATTTTCCCAATTGGCGAGTGACCCGCGGCATTGATGCCATTCTTGCCGAACTGGTGCGTGAACACGAGAGTCACGTTCGGCCGTCACGGCCGCTATGAGCCAGACCTTGCCCCGCCTGCCGGTTATCCGCACGCTGGGCGGCTGCGGCGGCACTCTGATCTCGCGTCTGTTTTCCGCCTTGCCCCGCGTCATCGTGCTGAGCGAAACCAATCCGCGCTCGGCGAATCTGTTCGGCTTCCATCTCAATCCGCTACGCCAGCTCCGGCAATGGAATCCGCAGCTGATGGATCAGGTTCTTGAATTCGACGACGCGGAGCTGGGCGAACCCGGCCGTTTCGGCGCAATGCTTACGGGTGTAATGGCAACAGCCGCCTCCGCGAACTATCGTCTCATCGTGAGGGACTTCAATTATGCCGATTATATCGGCGTGCCGTTCATCTGGCCGGTCCCGGGAAACTCCTCGCTGGACATTGCGCTGGCTGGCCGGTTCCGTGCGCGCTCGATTTACGTGGTTCGCCATCCGGCCGACCAGCTTGCCAGCCTGCGCAGCCATTCAGCGCTCGCCCAGGTGCTC
>JAJYAF010000127.1 GCA_021779655.1 Pseudomonadota bacterium | reverse complement strand
GGCTCCTGCTCGGGCGGCGCATGGCGCAGCCCGTCGCGCAAGCCGATCTCGCGCAGATGGGCGAAGGCGTCCCGGCTCGCGCCGGTGTTCAGATCGTTGCGGACCGAGGCATTGGCCGCGCAATAAAATGCGAGGTCGATGCCGGGATGGGGCTGCCGCAACTCGAAAACGCCGGTTCGCAGGAAATGGCGGTAGCCGCTGGAAATCGCGCCGCGCGCCAGCGCCTCGCGCACATCCGGATTCGATTCGCGGTAGAAGCGTTCGGAGAATTCCGGAAGCGGATCGAACATGTCCTGCGCGGTCGCGCAGAGATAATGCCTGATCGCGGAGCCGGGTGTCGCGGCCGCTCCCGCGGCACGGCATTGCGGGTAGCGCCCGGCATACCATTGCGGGTCGAAATAGCGTGAAGGCGGCAACTCCACGGGGTCCGATTGCAGGTGAAAGAGAAAATGCGTGTAGGGGCCGTATTGGGCGAGCAGGCGACGGGGCTGCCCGGCGGCAAGGACTTGGTCGGAATAAAACCCGCCATCGAACAGCGGATGCGCGAGCCGCTGCTCATGCTGGCCGGCGCGCAGGTAATGATCGTAGCGCCCGTGGATCCCGTTCGCGTCGAGGTTTTCAAGAGAGAGGTCTTCGTAAAAGTCGCCATAGAACGCGTCGTCGAACAGCCAGTGCCCGCTGAGGCAGCGATGGCCGGTTTGGCAGAAATGATCGAAGCCGGAGGCAAAGCGCCCGGCTCGCACCGCCGCGGCGACATCCGGGTTGGCGGCCAGATAATAATCTTCGTCGAAAACCGGGCTCGGCGAATGACGGGCCGAGGCGCCGTGGCGAAGATAGTAATCCAACAGCGCGGCGGGCGTGTACGCGATGCCGGAAGGCAGCCGCGCGCCATAGGCTCTCAAATACCATATCGGGTCGAAAACCGCCCAGGCGGGCCTGCAAGGCGAATCGGGTTGCAGCAGGCGGGCGGCGGAAAGCGGCATCGGACCAATTCGGCAAAGTTCCTTCCGTCCAACGCTACCACGCACTACTTCAGGTTGATAGCGGATCGACATTCATGGCGGCCAGCGCGGCCCAGGCCGTGGGCGCCAGGGCCGGGCGGCGGTAATACGCGAAAGGCCGGGCTGGGGAGCCGGGCAGCGCCGGCCCGGTATCCAGCCCGGTGGCAAGCGGGCCAAGGGGCGCGGCATAGACAAACCCGGAAGGCGCCAGCGCTGCCCGCACCCGCGCCAGAAACCGGGCCGCGAGCGGGCTTTGGCCCCGCCGCAGCGCAAGCGCCGCGAAGGCCGTGCCTTCCGGCCAGATTCCCTGGCTGGCCGTGCTGAAGCCAATCCCGTCATCATGGCGCAAGCCGGCGATGGCGGCGGCGGCGGAACCCGGGCTGCCCAGCCCGGCCAGCATCGGCCAGATACCGGCATCGGCCGCGAGCAGCGGGTTTTCGCGCCCGTCCGGCGTGGTGCCGGCGGCAAACAACTGGCTGCGCGGGCTGAACATGCGGCGCACGAATTTCGCGGCATGGGCCGCATCTTCGCCTCGGCCAAGCCGGGTGAAGCCGACGAACACGTCGGTATTCTGTTCCGTGCTCTGCCACGGAAGTTTCAAAGGCCGGGGCTCGAAGCCATAAAACCCGCCATAATAGCCAAGCGGCGCCCGCAGCGCGCTGTTCAGCCAGTCACCGGCGCGGTTGGCCGGGGCCTGCCAGCCAAGCGCCGCCCAAAGCAGCATGGCCCAGGCGACGGGGCCGGTCTGGCTGCCCGCCTGATATGCGTCCTCCCGCCAGGCCTGCGCGCCCGCGTCCCACCAGCCCGGCAGTTCGGCCGGCTGGCGCATCGGTCCCGCTCGGCAGGCGTTGCGCAACCGGCCGTCCCGCCAGAAGCGATCATGCGCCTGGGCAATGGCCAGCGCCTTGCCGATCCGTGCCGCCTCCTCCGCATGGCCGGAGGCGAGCAGCGCCAGCCCGGCCAGCGCGTTATCGTACACATAGGCGGCGTTGGCCTGGGTGAGATCGAAATCGCTCGCTTGCGGGCGCACCTCGTAGCTGTTCAGCAATACCGGCCCCGGACCGCTTTTGGTCAGAGCGGCACGAATGGCGCCGATGCAACGGGCCGCGAGGTCCCGCTCGGCCGCCCCGGCCATGCCCGGGGCAAGCGCCGCGCCGGCAAGAAAAGACCGCCGGCGCAGGGCCATGCCAGGGCTGGAGAGGCTCCGGCTACAAATAATGTTCCCGCAGCGGCGGAAAGCCGTTGAAGTTCTGGCTCGCATAGCTGGGCACATAGGCCCCGGCGTCGTGGATCAGCACCCGGTCCCCGGCGGCCAGGTCGAGCGGCATGAGATACGGCGTTTTTTCGTACAGGATATCGAGGCTGTCGCAGGTAGGGCCGGCCACCACCACCGGCGCGGCCGGGCCGGGTCCGCTCGTGATGCGGTAGCGGATCGCCTCCCCTTCGGTTTCCACGAGCCCGCCGAAGCGGCCGATATCCAGATAAACCCAGCGCCGTTCATCGTCCGGCATCCGGCGGCAGACCAGCACCACCTCGGCCGCCACCACGCCGGCATTGCCCACCATCGCGCGGCCCGGCTCGATCAGCATCTCGGGAAGGTCGTTGCCGAAATGCGCGGTCATCGCCTGCATGATGGCGTTGCCGAACTGTTCGGATTCCGGCACGTCCTCCCGGTAGCGGATCGGAAAACCGCCGCCGAGATTGACCATTTTCAGGCTGATGCCGGCCGATCGCAGATCGGTGAACAGCATGGCCACCTGGGCGATCGCCAGTTCATAGGCGCGGGTTCCGGTTTGCTGACTGCCCACATGGAAGGACAGGCCATACGGAACGAGGCCAAGCGCCGGCGCCGCGAGCATCAGGGCGCGCGCTCGGTCGAGCGTGGTGCCGAATTTGCCCGAGAGCGGGCATTGCGCGCCGGTATTGTCCACCGCGAGGCGGCAATAAACCTTCGCGCCCGGCGCGTTCGCCGCGATCTTTTCCAACTCCTCGATCGAGTCGAAGGCATAAAGCGGCACGCCATGCGCGTGCGCGGCGGCAATCGCCGATGCCTTCTTGATCGTGTTGCCGAAGCTGATGGCGGCGGCGGGCGCGCCGGCCTTCAGACAATCCTCGATCTCATGGATGCTGGCGGCATCGAAGCAGGAGCCGAGTCCGGCCAGCAGCCGCAGGACCGGGGCCGCCGGGTTCGCCTTGACCGCATAAAAGATCCTCGCCGCCGGCAAGGCCGATCTCAGCGCGCGGAAATTCTCCGCCACACGGTCCAGATCCATCACCAGGCAAGGCGTGGGGAGGTGGGGCTGGGCAAGAAAGGCGGCGATTTTAGGGGTCATCACGGCGAGCCTCCTTAAAGATAAGGTAAGACTCCTCCCTTTTTACATGAAGGAGGCAAACGGGTTACAAAACGGTCCAACGAACCAGCCACAGCGGGGTTTCCCCCAACGATGCTGCCAGAACGCTTGACGTCGTTGCGTAACCACGACCCTTCGGATGTGGCAGAGGCACGTGCGTTGCTGCGTGCCGGGCAGATAGAACCCCAAGGCCCGGAACGCAAGCGATTTTTTAATGCGAGCGATTTTTTCGGGTTGCCTCAAAATTGCAACGTAATGCAACTCCCTCTGCCTTTTCCCTGTGCCGGCGGCTAATGTAACCGCGATGGAAACGATGCCGCATATCCTGATCGTCGACGATGACCGCGAAATCCGCGATCTCCTCGCGAAATTCCTGGAGCGGCAGCGTTTGCGGGTCGCCACCGCCCGCGACGGCAAGGAAGCGCGGCGCGCCTTCATGAACGGGCATTTCCAGCTGGTGGTGCTGGATCTGATGATGCCGGGCGAAGGCGGCCTGGAACTCGCGCGCTGGCTGCGGGGCGAGAGCAAGGTGCCCATCATCATGCTGACCGCCATGGCCGAGGAGACGGATCGGATCGTCGGCCTGGAACTCGGCGCCGACGATTATGTCACAAAGCCGTTCAATCCGCGCGAGCTGCTGGCGAGAATCCGCGCCGTGCTGCGCCGCACCGGCGAAAACGCGGAGCCGGGGCCGGCGAGCAGCGCGCGGATCTATAAATTCTCCAACTGGACCCTGGAGACCGCCCGCCGCCGCCTGCTGGATCCCACCGGCACGGAGGTCGCCCTCACCGGGGGCGAGTATGAATTGCTGGTGGCGCTCCTGGACCGGCCGAACCGGGTGCTCACGCGGGACATGCTGCTGGACCTGCTGCGCGGCCGCCAGGCCGGGCCGTTCGACCGCGCGATCGACGTTGCCGTCTCGCGGCTGCGGCGCAAGCTCGAGGATGACGGCCGCAATTCGCAGCTCATCAAAACCGTGCGCGGCGGCGGCTACGTGCTTTCCACCCCCGTCGAGCGGACGTGAGCCTCGCGCTCCTGCCAAGGAGCATGGCGGGCCGGGCCGCGATTCTCCTGCTCATCGGTTTCGCCTTCATCCAGTTGCTCGGCCTGATCATCCATACCTTCAACCAGATCAACCTGGCCAGGATCGAGGAGCAGCGGGAAATCGCCACGCGCGACGTGATCATCTACCGGCACATCGCGCTCGCATCCCCCGGCGGCCGGGCGGCCCTGGCGGCAGCCGAGCCGTTGGCGCGGGGAGCCGTCATCCGGCTGCAAAACGCGCCCCCCGACCCAAACCAGACCATCAGACTTCCCCTACCGGCGCGGCAGATCATGCGGGCCAGCATAATCGCTTTCGGCATCCCGCCGGCCATCCGGCCGCTCGGGCTGGAATTGCGGATGCTGCCGCACCCGGTGCGCTACGTGGTGAGCTTCGCCTTGCCGGGCGCAAGCTGGTTTCCCTCGAACGGCCCGCCGGCTCCCGGCTTTGCGCCGGCGCTGCCGCCGGATCGGCCGTTCTTCCCCCGCAAGCTGCCGCCCGGCACGGTCTGGCTCACCATCGTCACGCCAAGCAGGCCGCCGGCGCCCTGGCGCTCGCCCGGCTTCGCCAGCGCCTTCGTGGTCATGACCGTGCTTGGCGCCCTGATGATCATCTGGGCCGTCCGGTATCTCACCTCGCCCGTGCGCACGCTGGCGAACGCCGCCGACCGGCTCGGCAGGGACGTGATCAACGCCCCCAGCCTGCCGGAGGCGGGTCCGAGCGAAATCGTCACCGCCGCCGTTGCCTTCAATACCATGGCCGGCCGCATCCGCCGCTTCGTGCAGGACCGCAGCTTTCTGCTCGCCGCCATCGGCCATGATCTGCGCACCCCGATCACCCGTCTCAAGCTGCGCGCCGAATACATGGAGGACGAGGAGCAGCGGACGAAGATGCTGGCCGACCTGGACGAAATGGAAGCCATGGTCGCCGCCGTGCTCGCGCTTGGCCGCGACACTGCCAGCGCCGAGCCGCTGGCCCGGCTCGACCTCGCCGTGCTGCTGCGCACCATTCTGGATGAGGCGGCGGATGGCGACCCGGCGCGCGCCGGCAACCTCTCCTATGCCGGGCCCGCCCATCTGCCCATCCTGGCAAGGCCGCTCTCGCTCAAGCGCGCTTTGACAAATCTCGTCGGCAACGCGCTGAAATACGGGGATGCCGCGAAGCTCACCCTGGAGATGCCGCGGAACAACCAGGTTCGCATCCATATCGACGACCAGGGGCCCGGAATTGCCGCCGCCGATCTCGAGTCGGTCTTCGAGCCTTTCCGCCGCCTGGAGTTAAGCCGCAACCGGGAAACCGGCGGCTTCGGGCTTGGCCTCTCGATCGCGCGCAACATCGTTCGCGCCCATGGGGGCGACATCCGGCTTGCCAACCTTCCGGAAGGGGGCCTTCGCGCGACGGTCAGTCTGCCAGGCTGAGCTTTTGATGTTGAACCCTTGATCCGGTTGCGCGGCCCGCCTTCCTATGCCAATCCCGAACCATGTTACGGCGACTGTACGACAGGGTGATCATGCTCTCGGAACAGCCGCATGCGCTGTGGTGGCTATTCGCCACCGCCTTCGCGGAGGCGAGCTTTTTTCCCATCCCCCCGGATGCCATGCTGATTCCCATGGCGCTGGCCGCCCCCCGCAAGGCGTTCCGCTTCGCCGCGATCGCGACCGCCGGCAGCGTTCTGGGCGGCGCATGCGGCTATTTCATCGGCTACGCCCTGCTCAACCGGCTGGCGCAGCCGATCATCGATTTCTACCACTATCATCAGGCTTTCGAAGCGTTTACGCGGAAATTCGCCCAGTACGGGGTATGGATCATTCTCATCAAAGGTTTGACACCCATCCCCTATAAAATCGTGACCATCGCCGCCGGCGCGGCGGCGTTCAATTTTCCGCTCTTCCTCGGCGCGAGCCTCGTCACCCGTGGCGCGCGCTTCATGCTGGAAGCCGCCTTGCTGCGCCGGTTCGGCGAGCCTGCCCGAAATTTCATCGAGGAGCGGCTCATGCTCGTTACCGGGCTGGTCGCGGCCGGGATTGTCGGCGGGTTTCTCCTGCTG
>JAJYAF010000126.1 GCA_021779655.1 Pseudomonadota bacterium | reverse complement strand
GTCTCCTTCTCGGTCATGGAATCGGATAGACGCGCCCGAGAATGACGCATTCGCGGCGCTGGAGCATGATTGTTTATGACCACCGATTCCCCCGGCGATTTCCCCGGCGATTCCCCCGGCGACTCCTTCGGCTTCGGCCAGTTCGGCTTCGCGCCCCCCATCCTTCAGGCCCTGGCGGCGAGCGGTTTTCTCGACCCCTCCCCGATCCAGGCGCAGGCCCTGCCGCCGGGCCTGGCCGGGCAGGACGTGCTGGGCATCGCGCAGACCGGCACCGGCAAGACCGCCGCCTTCGCCCTGCCCATCCTCCAGGCCCTGGCAACCGAACGCAGCCGCCCGCGCCGCTTCGCCGCCAGCGCGCTCGTCCTCTCGCCCACGCGCGAACTCGCCGTGCAGATCGAGCAGCAGTTCCGCAAATTCGGCTCGGGCCTCGGGCTTTCCACCACGCTCATCGTGGGCGGAGTGGGACGCTCAGGCCAGGTGAACCGGATGGCGCGCGGCGCCGATATCGTGGTGGGTACGCCTGGGCGCGTGCTCGATCTGATGAGCACCCGCCATCTGCTCATCGACCAGGCCCGCTGCTTCGTGCTGGATGAGGCGGACCGCATGCTCGATCTCGGCTTCCTGCCCGATATCCGTAAAATCGTGGCCGCACTTCCCGCGCGCCGGCAATCCTTCCTGTTTTCCGCCACCATGCCGAAGGAGATCGCCCATCTCGCGGAGGGGCTGCTGAACAACCCGGCTTGCGTGCGGATCGAGGCCAAGGCCGCGACGCCCGCGCTGGTCGCGCAATCGGTGCATTTCGTGGAGGCGGCGGGCAAGCGGGGGCTGCTGCTGCGGCTGCTGCGCGAGCCCGAAATCACCCGCGCCGTGGTCTTCACCCGCACCAAGCGCGGCGCCGACCGGGTGGCCGAGACGCTGAACGCCGAAAACGTCGGCGCGGCCGCGCTGCACGGCAATCTCAGCCAGAACGCGCGGCAGCGGGCGCTGGACCAGTTCAAATCCGGCCGCGTGCGCGTGCTGGTGGCAACCGACCTGGCGGCGCGCGGCATCGATGTCGCCGGCATTTCCCATGTCTTCAACTATGAGCTTCCGAACGAGCCGGAGAGCTATATCCATCGCATCGGCCGCACCGCCCGCAACGGCGCCAAAGGCCAGGCGGTCGCCTTTTGCGACGCGACGGAACTGGGCCATCTGAACGCGATCGAGAAACTGACGCGGGTGGAAATGGCGGTGGCAAGCGGCAGCCGCCCGGCGCGGGTGGCGCCGGTGAGAAAACCGCAGCGGCACCCCGATATGATCATCCGCAAGCCGAAACGCCCGCGCTACGCCGGCGACAAGCACCCCGCCCCGCGCCGTAAGGCGGCCTGACGGCAGGTTGCAAGGCGGCTCCGCAATCAAGCGAATCAGCGTTCGGGTTGACGCGTGACCGCGTCAACCCGAACGCCTGAACCCGACTCTAAACCAGATATTCTGGCGGGCGATTCACGCTTCAGGCTGACGCGTTACCGCGCCAGCCTGAACCGATCGCGCGGTAGACCGATATTTTTGGCGGGCGATTCACGCTTCGGGCTGACGCGTTACCGCGCCAGCCTGAACCGATCGCGCGCCAGTTATCGCGCGCCAGTCTTCAGGAAAACTGGTTCATGGTGTTGTGGGCGCCGCCGGCCTTGAGCGCCGCCTCGCCCGCGAAATATTCCTTGTGATCGTCGCCGATATCGGAGCCTGACATGTTCTGGTGCTTCACGCAGGCAATGCCCCGGCGGATCTCCTGGCGCTGCACCGCCGTCACGTAGCCCAGCATTCCGGCCTCCCCGAAATAATCGGCGGTCAGCTCGTCAGTGGAGAGGGCGGCCGTGTGGTAGGTCGGCAGGGTGATCAGGTGGTGGAAGATCCCGGCCCGCTTGGAGGCGTCCTTCTGGAAGGTGCGGATGCGCTCATCCGCCTGACGCCCGAGTTCGGTTTCGTCGTATTCCGCGTTCATCAGCTTCGCGCGGTCATAGGCGGAAACATCCTTGCCCGCTTCCTTCCAGGCGTCGAAGACCTGCTGGCGGAAATTGAGCGTCCAGTTGAAGGAAGGCGAGTTGTTGTAGGCAAGCTTCGCGTTCGGGAACACCGCGCGGATGCGGTCCATCATCGCGGCGATCTGCTCGATATGCGGTTTTTCCGTCTCGATCCACAACAGATCGGCGCCGTTTCGCAGCGCGGTGATGCAGTCCAGCACGCAGCGATCGGCGCCGGTGCCGGGACGGAACTGGAACAGGTTGCTCGGCAGCCGCTTCGGCCGCAGCAGCTTGCCGCCGCGGGTGATCAAGACCTCGCCGCTGCCGATCGCATCCGGGGCCACTTCCTCGCAATCCAGGAAGCTGTTGTACTGGTCGCCGAGATCGCCCGGCTCCCGGCTGTAGGCGATCTGCTTCGTCAGGCCGGCGCCGAGCGAATCGGTGCGGCAGACGATGATTCCGTCCTCGATCCCGAGCTCCAGGAAGGCGTAGCGGCAGGCCCGCACCTTGGCCAGGAAATCCTCGTGCGGGACGGTCACCTTGCCGTCCTGATGGCCGCATTGCTTCTCGTCCGAAACCTGGTTCTCGATCTGCAGGGCGCAGGCGCCGGCCTCGATCATCTTCTTGGCCAGGAGGTAGGTCGCCTCGGCATTGCCGAAGCCCGCGTCGATATCGGCGATCATCGGCACGACATGGGATTCGTAATTGTCGATCTTGTTCCGGATCCGGGCTTCCTCGGCCGAGTCGCCGGCGGAGCGCGCTGAATCGAGCGCGTGGAACAACAGGCCGAGCTCGCGCGCATCCGCCTGCTTGAGGAAGGTGTAGATTTCCTCGATCAGCTTCGGCACGGCGGTTTTCTCATGCATGGACTGGTCCGGCAGCGGGCCGAACTCGGAGCGCAGCGCGGCCACCATCCAGCCGGAGAGATAGATGTAACGGCCCTTCACCGAACCGAAATGCTTCTTCACGGCGATCATCTGCTGCTGGGCGATGAAGCCGTGCCAGGCGCCGAGCGACTGCGTGTAGGCGGCGGGGTCGGCGTCGTAGGCCGCCATGTCGGCGCGCATCACGGCGGCGGTGTGGCGGGCGATATCGAGACCGGTGCGGAAGCGGTTCTGCTGCCGCATCCGCGCCACAGCCTCCGGGCTTATGCCGTCCCAGGTGCCGTTCTTGCCGGTGATCAGTTGGGTGAGCTGAGCAATGCCATGGTCTTGATAGGACATGAATTTGATTCCCGAAATGTAAAAAACCAGCGAATGCCGCCTGTTCGGCGCCGCGTATCTAGAGCAATCGCCGGGCGGCCGGGAAGGGCGAAAACCGCGGAAAAGCCGCTTGATTCCGGGAAAACCCCGTAAAATTGTAAATTTTTTTACAGCGCGCCCAACCCCGATTGTGAACCCGTGCGAACCGCTGCCCTTTTTTCATTGTTCTTTTTTCATGAATAATGAGCAAACCGGTCCGAATTCATTTGCCCGTGGTTTTCAGGTAACAACATTTTCATCCGGCGTCCTGACAATCGTATGGATCGTCTGGGCTATGCGGCGTATAGGCAGCACTCCGCTTGCCGGACGCCAGGTGGAACTTTCTCCGAGGGGACGATAACCGTTATGCACGATTCGAAACGGCGTGGTCTGCGCTTCACGCTGATGCTGCTTGGCGCCACGGCGCTCAGCCTTGCCGGGCCGGGCGCCGGCCGCGCGGCCGACCCGCTTGCCAATAACGACCAGGCGATGGACGCCTCGGCGGCCGTGAAGAAGAATTTCACCCCGATCGGCGATTTCACCGAACTGGTGAAGCGGGTCACGCCGGCTGTCGTCTCGATCGACGTGCATCTGAAGGTCGATCAGACCGCCGCCGAAACCGATAGCAATGGCGGCTTTCCCGGGTTCCCCGGCCTTCCGCCCGGCTTCCCGCCTGGCTTCCCGCCCGGCTTCCCGCCCGGCTTCCCGTTCGGCATGCAGCCGCAGCAGATGCAGCCGGTGGAGGCCAAGGGGTCCGGCTTCCTCATCTCCTCTTCCGGCGTGATCGTCACCAATAACCACGTGGTGGCGCACGCGAAAACGGTGAGCGTCACGCTGGCGGACGGCACGACCTATACCGCCCGCGTTCTCGGCGCGGATTCGCGCACCGATATCGCGGTGCTGAAAATCAACGCGCCCCGCCCGCTGCCCTATGTCGAACTCGGCGATTCCGCCAGCGTGCAGCCTGGAGAATGGGTTGTCGCCCTGGGCAATCCGTTCGGTCTCGGCGGCTCGGTCACGGCGGGTATCGTCTCCGCGCTCGGCCGGGATATCGGCGATGGGCCTTACGACCGCTTCATCCAGGTGGACGCGCCGATCAACGAAGGCAATTCCGGCGGCCCGCTTTTCGACCAGCAGGGACAGGTGATCGGGGTGAATACGGCCATCCTCTCGCCCAGCGGCGGCTCGGTCGGCATCGGCTTCGCCATTCCATCCGACCAGGTCAAGCGCGTGGCGCTGACGCTGGCCAATGGCGGCAAGGTGGTGCGCGGGTATCTCGGGGTCGCGGCGCAATCCATCTCGCCGCAGATGGCGCAGGCCATGGGCCTTCCGACCGACCAGCCGGGCAGGGACGGCGCGCTGATCGCCGCCATCTCGCCCGGCAGCCCGGCGGACCGCGCCGGGTTGAAACCGGGCGACGTGATCACCTCCGTCGATGGCCAGAGCATCACCAATCCCAGCGACCTCGCCGCGAATATCGCCAATGTCGTTCCCGGGCATGACGTGACGATCAACTATATCCGCAACGGCAAGCCGAGCACGCTCTCCGTCGCCGTGACGGCCATGCCGGCGAACCCGGATGCGGCGTTCCAGCAAGGTGGAAGCGCACAGCCCGGAACCGCCGGCAATACTGGCCTCGGGTTGACGCTCGGCCCGCTCACTCCCGATCTGCGCAGCCAGCTCAACCTCCCGGACAGCGCCGCCGGCGCGGTGATCATGCAGGTCAAGCCGAACTCCCCGGCCGATCAGGCCGGTCTGGAGCCGGGCGATCTTCTGGTCGGAGTCGGTCCCACCGATGTCGCGACGCCGGACGACGCGGTGAACGCGATCGCCAGCGCCAGAAAATCCGGCACGCCCGCCGTCGCCCTGCGCATTATCCGCCAGGGCCAGGCGCTGTTCGTGGGCGTGGCCCTGAACAAATCGGCCAGCAACCAGGGCTAGGCCGCGATCGCCTGCGGCCGGGGCGGGCCGAAACCGGGGCGGGGCGGAAGGGGAAAGATTTTGAACCCGCGTTAAGACCGTCCCGCATATCCGTGTTCCATCATCGGGAAGTTCCATGCCTGCCGCGCGATACGTTCTCACGCTCTCCTGCCATAACCGTGCCGGCATCGTCGCCTCGGTCACGACCTATCTCTTCGAGCGCGGGGCCGATATTCGCGAGGCCCAGCAATTCGACGACCCGGAGACCGGCAAATTCTTCGCGCGCATCGCGTTCGACCTCGCGCCGGGCGCGAAGATCCTCCGGCTGCGCGAGGATTTCGGCGGCATCGCCCAGCCCTACGAAATGAACTACGCCTTCGCCGATCATGCGGTGCCGCGCCGGGTGATGGTGCTGGTCTCGAAATTCGACCATTGCCTGGTGGATCTGCTCTACCGCTGGCGCATCGGCGAACTGGTCATGACCCCGACCGCGATCGTTTCCAACCACGGTATCGAGAATTACAACCATGTCGATCTCGGCGGCATTCCGTTTCATCATCTGGCGGCCGGCGGGGATACCAGGAACGCGCAGGAAGCGAGGCTATGGGCGCTGGTGGAGGAGACGCGATCGGACCTCGTGGTGCTGGCCCGTTACATGCAAATCCTCTCCGATGGGCTGGCGCGTAAACTCTCAGGCCGCTGCATCAATATTCACCATTCCTTCCTGCCGGGATTCAAGGGCGCGAAGCCCTATCACCAGGCCCATGGCCGCGGGGTGAAACTGATCGGCGCCACGGCGCATTATGTCACCTCCGACCTCGACGAAGGCCCGATCATCGAGCAGGATGTCGAACGTATCAGCCATGCCGACGCGCCGGAGGATCTCGTGCGCAAGGGGCGCGATATCGAACGCCGCGTCCTCGCTCGCGCGGTACGGTATCATCTGGAGGACCGCGTCATTTTGAACGGCGCGAAAACCGTGGTGTTCGCCAGTTGAATCCAGCGCCCGATCGCGCGCCGGCCGGGCTCAAGCGCCGGCGCGAAGACCCGCTCGCAGCTCCGTCTTCAGGATTTTGCCGTAGCCGTTCTTGGGCAGATCCGCGAGGAACAGATAACGCTTGGGGCGCTTGAAGGCGGCGATGTGTTGCCGGCACCAGCTGTCCAGTTCCGCTGTCTCCACGCTCCGCCCCGGCGCGAGGACGACGCAGGCCACCACCTGCTCGCCCCATTCCGGTTCCGGCTCGCCGATCACCGCCACCTCGAACACCGCCGGGTGGAGCAG
>JAJYAF010000001.1 GCA_021779655.1 Pseudomonadota bacterium | reverse complement strand
TGACGATTGTACGCGCAACAGCCATTTAAGGGTATTTCATCCGGAAGGCGACGATTTTCGCGGGCAGGAAATAGCTCGCGATGGTCTGGCTGGCATGCACATCGAGCGTTCCGCGCCGCAGGCCGGCAATGTCGCCGAGCGCCTGCCGCGCGCCGGCTGCCTTTGCCAGCACGGCATGCGCCTCCGGCAGGAATTGCCGGCCGGCGGCGGTGAGCGCGATGTTGCGGCCGACGCGGTCGAAAAGCCGGATGTCGTTCACCCGTTCCAGCGCGGCGATGGAAGCGGAAACCGCCGCCTGGGTGAGATGCAGGGCGGCGGCCGCGCGCGTGATGTGCTGGCGCTCGGCCACCGCGACGAAAATCCGCAATTGCTCAAGGGTCATGCCGGGATATATAAAGATAATTTGTTAATTTAACAAAAATAATCAGTTTGATTTATTGTTCGCCGCGCGTTAGACCACGTGAAACGTGAATTACCATCTAAATCAATGTCTTGCCGGGTGCCTCGGGGTTCTGGTCGATGCGCGATCGCGTTGACCCGGACCGGTCGCGCGCCAGGTAAGGAAGCGAAAGGCGCTGCTCCCGATGTTGGAAAAACCCCTCTCCCGCCAGCCGCGAAAGCTGAAGATAATCCGGCAGTTCACGCCGAACTGGTTTACCGTGACGATGGGAACCGGTGTTCTGGCCCTGGTTCTCGCGCCATGCCGCCCGCTCCATCCGCTTGCCGAAACCGTGTGGATAATGAACATCGCGTTATTTGTACTATGTGCCGGGCTGTACGGGGCGCACTGGATCATGTTTCCGGCCGAGGCCAGCCGGATTTTCTCGCATCCCGTGATGCCCATGTTTCTTGGCGCCATTCCGATGGGGCTTGCCACGATCATCAACGGTTTCGTGGTGTTCGCCCATGCCTATGGTGTGGCCTTGCCGCTTTGGCTGCTGGATGCCGCGTTGTCGGTCGCGGCCGGGTTGGCCGTACCGTTCGCGATGATTACCGTGCAGCGGCACGCGCTGGAACAGATGACGGCGGTGTGGCTGCTGCCCGTGGTGGCGTGCGAGGTGGCGGCGGCAAGCGCGGGCGGGCTTGCCGCGCATCTTCCGCCGGCTGTCGCGTTCAACCTGGTGGTGGCGGGCTATGCGCTCTGGGCGCTTTCGGTTCCGATCGCGTTCAGCATCCTGACCGTGCTGTTCCTGCGGCTGGTATTGCATAAGCTGCCACCGCCGGAGATGGGCGTTTCCTCCTGGCTGGCGGTCGGGCCGTTGGGTACCGGCGCGCTCGGGCTGCTGGCGCTGGGCCGGGCGGCGCCAGCCGCTTTTGCCGGGGCGGGCCTGGGAACAGCGGGCCTGGGAACAGCGGGCCTGGGAACAGCGGGTGTGGTGGCGCAGGGGCTTGGTCTCGTGGGCGGGCTGGTGATCTGGGCCTATGGCGCGTGGTGGCTGCTGCTGGCCGCCGCCATGACGCTGACCCATCTGCCGAGGCGGCTGCCGTTCAATATGGGCTGGTGGGGATTCACCTTCCCGTTCGGCGTGTTCATCCTGGCGACGAACGCGCTCGCGGCGCAAACCCGGCTCGGCTTCTTTGCGGATACCGGGCGCGTTTGCCTCGGGGTTTTTATCTGCCTCTGGCTCCTGGTGGCCTCTCGCACCCTGGCCGGCGCCTATCGCGGGCATCTGTTCGCGGCCCCGTATCTCGCTCCCCGAGCGGGTGAGGCGGACTGAGGAGGTCAGAGCGGTCAAAGCGGCTTTTTTTGATTCACATTCCGCGCCGGCCGAACATTTTCTCAAGGTCCGCCCTGCTCAGCTTGAGGTAGGTCGGCCGGCCGTGGCTGCAGGTGGCGGCGCGCGGGGTCGCCTCCATCTCGCGCAGCAGGGCCGACATTTCGGCGGCCTCAAGCCGCCGTCCGGCACGGATCGCGCGGTGGCAGGCAAGCCGGGCGAGTGCCGCGTCCAGCCGGGCCTCAAGCGCGAGCGGCGCCGCGCTCTCCGCCAGTTCCTCCGCCAGGTCGCGCAGCAGCGCCGCCGCGTCGGCCTCCTTCAGCGCCGCCGGAACGGCCCGCACCAGCACGGCGCCGGGACCGAACGCCTCGATTGACAGGCCGAGCCGGCTCAGTGTCTCCGCCTCGGCCAGCAGCCGCGCCGTGTCGATGGGCGGCATGTCCACCACCACGGGCAGAAGCAAGGGTTGCGCCCGCACGCCGCCCGCCTGGAATTCGCCGCGCAGGCGTTCTTCGGTCAGCCGCTCGTGCGCGGCGTGCTGATCGACGATGACCAGCGCGTCATCGGCGGTGACCGCCAGGATATAGGTATCCAGAACCTGGGCGAGCGGCGCGCCGAGCGGATGTTCCATGGTTGGCGGCTCCGCCTCGATCCGGCGCGCCAGCGGCTGCGCCACGAGGCCGAGTTCGCGCTCCGCGAAGCCGAGCGCGGCGCTGCCTGGAGCCTTTTGGGGCGCCTTTAGGGGCGCTTGAGTGAAGGCCATGGCGGGCGATAATCCACGCGCGGGCGAAGGCGAGCCGATCCCGGCGGGCAGCGCCAGCAGCCGCCCGATCGCGCCGATGACCAGGCCGCGCACGCCGTTCGGATCCGCAAAGCGCAATTCGGTCTTGGCGGGATGCACGTTCACGTCCAGCACCTCCGGCGGCAGTTCCAGGCGCAGCGCCGCCACCGGATGCCGGCCGGTTGCCATCACGTCCCGGTAGGCCAGCCGCAACGCCAGCCTGAGCAGCGGGTCCTGCACCGGCCGGCCGTTCACCACGAAGCTTTGCAGCGCGGTCGTGGCGCGGCTCAGGCTCGCCGGCCCCACGAAGCCGGAAAGCGAAACCCCGTCCCGCCCGGCGCTGAGTTCCAGGAGGCCGGCCGCCGTCTCCTGCCCGAACAGGGCGGCGATGCGCTCGGCCTCGGGCTGGGCGGGGAGATCGAACAGCACCCGGTCGTCGGAGACGAGCCGGAACGCGACCTGGGGCGCGCTCAATGCCAGGCGCCAGACCGCGCGCTCCGCCGCATCCGCCTCCACCCGCGCCGAGCGCAGGAATTTCCGCCGCGCCGGGGTGGCATAGAACAGATCCTCCACGATGGCGCGCGTGCCGCGGGGGCCGGCGGCGGGACCGGCCGGCCCGGCCACGCCGCCCGCCACGGTGATCTTGCAGGCGCCATCCTGGCCCGCCGGACGGCTGATCAGCGTGAGCTTCGCCGCCGCGCCGATGGAGGGCAGCGCCTCGCCCCGGAAGCCGAGCGTGGCGATCCGCACGAGTTGCTCATCGTTCAGTTTCGAGGTGGCGTGACGCTCGATCGCCAGCGGCAGTTCCTCCCCGGGGATGCCGCAGCCATCGTCGATCACCTCGATCCGGGCGATGCCGCCGCCTGTTAGGATCGCCTCGATCCGGCCGGCCCGGGCGTCCAGCGCGTTTTCCACCAGTTCCTTCACGGCCGCGGCCGGCCGCTCGATCACCTCACCGGCGGCGATGCGATTGATGATCTGCGGCGCAAGCAGGCGGATCGGCATGCCGCCATGTTAGCCGATCGCGCGCTAGCCCACCACCAGGCTTGGCTTGGGCGGCAGAGCCGCCGCCGCGGGCTGCGCGGCGGGCCTGCCCAGATGTGGACCCGATACGAAGGCGCAACCCTTTTCCTGCAAAAACGCAAGCTGCGCCTCGTTTTCGACGCCATCCGCCGCCAGTTCCATATCCAGCTTGCGGGCGAGCGCGGAAAGCGCCGTGAACCTGGCCTGGGCAGCGCTTTCCGTTGCCAGATCGCCGAGATATTTGCCGCCGACCCTCAGCCGGTCGAAGCGCAGTTCCGTGAGATTGCCGAAGGCGGCCGCCGTGGCGTCAAAATCGCGCAGGGTGAGCACGACCCCGACATCGCGGATCGCCCGCAGGCGCTGCGCCGCTTCCGGCGTTTCCCGCAGCATCGCTTCGGTTGCTTGCAGCTCCAGCCGTTCCGGCGGCAGACCGGATTTCCGGAGCGCGTCGCGCAGGCGGGCGGGCAGAAGCGGGTCGCGGAACTGGGCCGGCGAAAGCGTTATGGCGATCAATGGCGCCTTGCAGCGGACCGCTTCCCCGCAGACGGCTTCCAGAATGAAATTGCCGAGCATGGCGGCCAGCCCCGCATCGTCGGCGAGCGGAATGAATTTCTCCGCCGGGATGAGGCTTTCCTTCGGATGCCACCAGCGCGGAACGGCCTCATACCCGGCGATGCCCAGATGCCGGGCATGGAACACAGGCTGATATTCGAGGCTGATTTCGCCGCGCGGGATGCCAAGCCGGAGATCGTGCGCAAGCCGCTGCTCCGCAAGGTTCAGCATCCGCGATCCCGGCGCCGCCTCGCGCGGGCTGCCCAGGCTCATATACCCGGCGGCCGCCGCCTCGGCATGGGAGAAAGTATGCACGCCGCCCGTCTCCATCGCCTTGCTCAGGGCGAAACCGCTGGCGTTCAGCAGTGTTTCCGCGCTGCTGGCATGCTCCGGATAGATCGCGATGCCGATGGCGAAGCTCGCCCGGATGGCCCGGCCGTCCACGATGAACGGCTCGTCCATCGCGGTTTCGATCTGGCTGGTCAGCAGCGCGGTGCGGTGCGGCGCGCCGCTATGCGGTTGCAGAATCGCGAAACGGTCGCCGGAAAGCCGCGCCAGGGTATCTTCATCGTGTTTGATCTGGGCCAGGCGATTGGCCACCTGGCGGAGCAGAAGATCGCCGCCGCGCCGTCCGAGCTGGGCGTTCACGGCTTTCAGCTGTTCGAGCCGCAGGGTCAGTGCCGCCGTGGTGCCCCCGCTGGCGTCGTTCCGGGCCACGGCTTCCTGGAGCTTCTCGATGAACATCGCGCCGTTGGGCAGGCCGGTCAGCGTGTCGTTGTGCATCAGATATGCGAGCCGGGAATCCAGCGCCTTCAGCGCCGTCTTGTCGCGGATCGCGGTCACGGTCGCGGGCAGACCATCGAACTCCAGCGTATGGCTGGCAAGCTCGACGAAACGCTCGCTCTTATCGGCGTTCAGCAGGACGAATTCGGTGATCTGCGGCTGCGGCGCCTCAAGCTCCATGCGCAGCGCCGCCTGCTGCGCCGGCCGGGCGAGATTGGAGAAATGGCTCCCGATAAGCTCCACTTCCCGGTAGCCGAGCATGCGCACGAGCGAGCGGTTCATTTGCAGAATCGTGCCGTTGCGATGGATCAACAGCCCATCGAACGAGGCATCGGCAAGCCGGCGGCCCCATTGCCGCCGCGCCTCCGGTCCGGTGTGGCGGCCAAAGGTCTTCTGGCTGGCCCAGCCACCCAGGTAAACCCCGAGCGCCGCCGCGCCGGTGACCATGGCCAGCCATGCCAGATGGCTCATATGCAGGAACGCGAACATGTGAATCCGGCCAAGGGCAAAACCTCCTCCCGGAACGGGCGCCGGGAAGCAGGGAATGTCTCCGCATGGCCTTAATAGGGTGTTAACATCCCCTTGCTACCGGCGCCGATTCGGCCCTTCACGTAGATGAATTTGGTGATAAGATCGGAGGTTTTTGAGAAATGCCACCGCGGTCTGGCCGCCGATAAGGGATGCGATCGCGCAGATTACCAAAAGCATAGGAAAAGAGCCGTGAGAATTCTGGTTTTCCAGCATGTCGCCTCCGAGCATCCGGGAAGCTTCGGCGAGGTCATGGCCAGGCGGGGCTGCACGATGCGGCAGGTCGAACTCGATCAGGGCGAAGCCATCCCGCCGCTGGATGATTTCGACGTGCTGCTGGTGATGGGCGGGCCGATGGATGTGTGGGAGGAAGAGCGCTTTCCCTGGCTGCGCGCGGAGAAAGCCGCCATTCGCGCCTGGGTGAAGGCGGGCCGGCCCTACC
Source organism: Pseudomonadota bacterium (assembly GCA_021779655.1). Next base: position 20,774 of record JAJYAF010000001.1, on the reverse strand, counting down.
TTGGGATGTGCCTTGGCCACCAGCTCCTCGCCGATGCGCTGGGTGGCAGGGTGGCGCTGATGACCGCGCCGCCGGAGGTTGGCATGGACCGGGTGCGCCTGCTGCTCCCGGACCCGCTTTTTAAGGGAATCTCCGACTCCTGCGCCTGCTTTCACTGGCATGCCGCCGAGGTGGTGGCGTTGCCGCCGGGTGCGAGGCTGCTGGCCAGCGGGGATGGTTGCGGGATCCAGGCGTTCGGGATCGGGCGGAATGCCTATGGGCTGCAATTCCACCTGGAACTCACCGAAAGCATGGCGGCGGAGTGGAGCGCCCTGCCGGAATACGCCGCCGCGCTCCGCCGGGTGAAAGGCCCCGGCGCCATGCCCGCCCTGCAAGCCGAAGTGAAGGCCGGAATTGCGGAACTGAACGCCGCCGCGTATCGGGTTTTCGGCAATTTCCTCGATATCGCCGAAGCCATGGCGGCGCGGCAAGGAACCTCCCCGGGGGAGGGCGGCTGAAGCCGCCCGCGCGCGCCCCAAAGATCCCCCCACCCGCGAACCCCCACCCATGAAACCCCGCTCGAAAACGGCGGGAACATTCCGGTGCCGGTTCAATGGTCTTGTCGCTGGCTAGGCAAGCGGTTTTTATTGATCAGGCGCAAGGCGGCCCGTCTGTTTTCGTGAAAACCTTGCGAAGGTGGGGGCTTATCAGACGGCTCCCGCTGCGTTAAATATTTTCCAAGAAGCGGAAGGAGGAGACCGAACATGGCCCGCATTGCATTGGTTACGGGTGGCACACGCGGCATCGGCGCGGCGGTCAGCACTGCTTTGCATCAGGCCGGCCGCCATGTGATCGCCAATTACGCCGGCAATACCGCCGCCGCCGAAGCCTTCAGCCGGGAAACCGGCATCGAGACGATGCGGTTCGACGTGGCCGATTTTCAGCAATGCGCCGACGCGGTCTCCAGCATCGCATCGCGCCATGGCGCCATCGAGATCCTGGTCAATAATGCGGGTATCACCCGCGACGCGGTCATCGGCAAAATGACCCGCGACATGTGGGATGCCGTGATCGACACGAATCTCGGTTCCGTCTTCAACCTCGCGAAACTCTGCTATGAGGGGATGAAGACGGCGAAGTTCGGGCGCATCGTCAATATCGGCTCGATCAACGGCCAGGCCGGCCAGTATGGACAGGTGAATTATTCCGCCGCCAAATCCGGCATCCATGGCTTCACCAAGGCGCTGGCGCAGGAGGGCGCGCGCTATGGCATCACCGTGAACATGATGGCGCCGGGCTATGTCGACACGGAAATGGTGCGGGCGGTGCCGGCGGACGTGCTGGAGAAAATCATCGCCAAGATCCCGCGCGGACGGCTGGGCACTCCGGCCGATGTGGGGCGCGGCGTGGTGTTCCTCACCGCCGACGACGCCGATTTCATCACCGGCGCCACGCTTTCCATCAATGGCGGGCAGCATATGTACTAGCGCCGGTGCTGGTCCGCGCCGCGGGGCCGGGCGATGAGGCGGCGATCTGGCAAATCCTGGAGCCGGTCATCCGCGCCGGCGAAACCTATGCCCTGCCACGCGGAATGTCCCGGGCGGAGGCGCTGGCCTACTGGCTCGGCGCGGACCGCGAAACCTTCGTGGCGGAGGCGGATGGCGGGCTTGCCGGCACCTATTACCTGCGGCCCAACCAGGCCGGCGGCGGCGCGCATATCGCCAATTGCGGTTACGTGACGCGGCAGGACACGACCGGCCGTGGCGTGGCGCGGGCGATGTGCCTGCACTCACTGCGCCATGCGGCGGCGCGCGGCTACAGCGCCATGCAGTTCAACTTCGTGCTGGCAAGCAATACCCGGGCGCTCGCCCTGTGGCAGGGCCTCGGCTTTCAAATCCTGGGCCGCATTCCGCAAGCGTTCCAGCATCCCAGGCTGGGGCTGGTGGATGCCTTCATCCTGCACCGGCGCCTTGCCGGAGACGGCTGAACTTAAATCACGCGCCGCGCGCGGTGGGAGCGGTGCCGGGCTGGCGGCGGATGCCGGCGGCCAGGACATCGACCTCCCGGAGCACGGCGGCGACGCCCGACCGGCAGAGCGTGTCGATCAGGGCGGAGGCGACGATGGCGGCGTCGGCATGGGCCGCGACGACGGCGGCCTGCTCCGGCGTGCGCACGCCGAAGCCCACGGCGATGGGCAGCGCGGTGACGCGGCGGATACGCGGGATGTCCCGCGCGAGATCCGCGGCCGAGGCGGTGCGCGTGCCGGTGATGCCGGTGATGCTGACATAATAGACGAAGCCGGACGAACCCATGAGCACCTTGGGCAGCCGCTCATCGGAAGTGGTGGGCGCGACCAGCCGGATGACATCCAGCCCGTTCGCCGTGGCGGCGGGCAGCAGCAGGTCGCTCTCCTCGGTCGGCAGGTCCACGACGATCAGCCCGTCAACGCCGGCTTGCGCGGCGTCCCGCGCGAAGGCTTCGACGCCGTAGGAAAGGATGGGGTTGAGGTATCCCATCAGCACCAGCGGGACATGATCGTTGCCGGCGCGGAACTCCCGCACGATGCCGAGCACGCCGCGCAGCGTGGCCCCGGCCTGCAAGCCGCGTCTCGCCGCGGCCTGGATGGTCGGGCCGTCGGCCATCGGGTCGGTGAAGGGCATGCCGATCTCGATGATGTCGGCGCCATGCCGGGCCATGCCGTCGAGCAGTTCCAGCGTTACGGCGCGGGAAGGATCGAAGGCTTCCACGAAGGGGATCAGCCCGGCGCGGTTGGCGCGCCGCAGGGCCTCGAACGTGGCGGCGATACGGCTCATAGCCTGACGCCGAGCTGTTCGGCGACGGTGAAAATATCCTTGTCGCCCCGGCCGCAGAGATTGAGCAGAATGATCTGCTCGCGCGCCATCTCCGGCGCGATTTTCATGACATGCGCGAGCGCATGGCTTGGCTCCAGGGCCGGGATGATGCCCTCGCTGCGGGTGCAGAGCTGGAAGGCCGCCAGGGCCTCGTCGTCGGTGACCGCCACGTATTCCACCCGGCCGGTCTCCTTCAGCCAGGAATGTTCCGGGCCGACGCCGGGATAGTCGAGGCCGGCGGAAATCGAATGGGCTTCCAGGATCTGCCCGTCATCGTCCTGGAGCAGATAGGTGCGGTTGCCATGCAGCACGCCGGGCCGCCCGCGCGAGAGCGAGGCCGCCGTAAGTCCCGAATCCAGCCCATGGCCGGCCGCCTCCACGCCGATCAGCCGCACCTCCGGGTCGTCGAGAAACGGGTGGAACAGGCCGATCGCGTTGGAGCCGCCGCCGATGGCCGCGATCGCCACGTCCGGCAGCCTGCCCTCCGCCTCGCGCAGCTGGGCCTTCGCCTCCTCGCCGATCACGCATTGAAAATCGCGCACCATGGCGGGGTAGGGGTGGGGGCCGGCGGCGGTGCCGATGAGGTAGAACGTGTCCCGCACATTGGCCACCCAGTCGCGCAGCGCGTCGTTCATGGCATCCTTCAGCGTGCCCGCGCCGGATTTCACGGGCACGATTTCGGCGCCCAGCAGCTTCATGCGGAACACGTTCGGCTTCTGCCGCTCGACATCCACCGCGCCCATGTAGATGGTGCAGGGAAGATTGAAGAGCGCGCAGACCGTGGCGGTCGCCACCCCGTGCTGCCCGGCGCCGGTTTCCGCGATGATGCGGGTCTTGCCCATGCGCTGCGCCAGCAGGATCTGCCCGATGCAGTTGTTGATCTTGTGCGCGCCGGTATGGTTCAGTTCATCGCGCTTGAAATAGACTTTCGCGCCGCCGAGCGCGCGGGTCAGCCGCTCCGCGAACCAGAGCGGGCTGGGCCGGCCGACATAGTGCTTGAGGTAGTAGTCGATCTCGGACTGGAAGGCGGGATCGGCCTTCGCCGCGGTATAGGCCGCTTCCAGTTCGAGGACGAGCGGCATCAGGGTCTCGGCCACGAACCGGCCGCCGAATTCGCCGAAACGGCCGCGCGCATCCGGCCCGGAACGCAGCGAGTTGTTGAGAAGCTCGGTCATCGGAGAGGCTTTAGCGCAGGCGAAAGGCAGGATAAAGGCAGGATAAAGGCTCTGGCGCGGCGAAGGCGATTCAGGCGAAAAAACGGTTTCGCGGGCGCTCCAGGCCGAGATTCTCCCGCAGGCTGCGGCCTTCGTATTCACGCCGGAATATCCCCCGCCGCTGCAATTCCGGGACCACCTTGGCCACGAAATCGTCCAGCCCGCCGGGCAGATACGGAAACATGACGTTGAACCCGTCCGAGCCTTCGGCCTCCAGCCAATGTTGCATCTCATCGGCAATCGAGACCGGCGTTCCGACGAAACTGAGCCCGCCATAGCCACCCAGACGCTGCGCCAGCTGCCGCACGGTCAGGTTCTCCCGCTCGGCAAGCGCAATCGCGTTGGCGCGGCTTGATTTGCTGGCATTGGTCTCCGGGACCGCGGGCAGCGGCTCATCCGGATCGAACAGGGACGCATCGACGCCGAGCGCGACGGAGAGCGAGGCGATCGCGCTCTCATAATGCACGCCGGAATCGAGCCGCAGCCGGATTTCCCGTGCCTGCTCCATGGTATCGCCCACCATCACGAAGGCAGCCGGCAGGATTTTCAAATGCTCCCGCGACCGCCCCAGTTTCTCCATCCGGCTCTTCACGTCGGTATAGAAGGATTGCGCCGCCTCCAGCGAGCCGGACGAGCCGAAGATCACTTCCGCCGTCTCCGCGGCGAGCTGTCTGCCGGCCTCCGAGGCGCCGGCCTGGACGATCACCGGCCAGCCCTGGACCGGCCGCGCGATGTTCAGCGGCCCGCGCACCCGCAGGTATTTGCCCTTGTGGCCGAGGATGTGGAGCTTCTCCGGGTCGAAGAATTCCCCGGTCGCGGTGTCGCGGATGAACGCGTCATCCGCCCAGCTATCCCACAGCCCGGTCACCACATCGTAAAACTCGCGGGCGCGGCGGTAGCGCTCGTCGTGATCCATGTGATCGTCGCGGCCGAAATTCCAGGCCGATTCCGGATTGGAGGTGGTGACGATGTTCCATCCCGCGCGGCCGCCGGAGATATGGTCCAGCGAGGCGAAGCGCCGGGCGATGTGAAACGGCTCGTCATAGGTGGTGGACGCCGTGGCGATCAGGCCGATATGCCCGGTCGCCATGGCCAGCGCCGAAAGCAATGTGAACGGTTCGAAGGACGTGACCGTATGGCTGCGCTTCAGCGCCGCCGGCGGCATGTTGAGCACCGAAAGATGGTCGGCCATGAAAAAGGCGTCGAACCGGGCGTGCTCCAGCGTTTGGATCAGGCGCCGGATGAGGGGCAGATTGAAATTGGCATCGGCTTGCGCATCCGGATAGCGCCAGGCGCCGGTGTGGATGCTGATCGGCCGCATGAAGGCGCCGAGATGCAGTTGCCGGGTCTTCGCCATTGCGGCCTCCGATGGGGTCGCCACGATCGTAAACCCGATCCGGCTGCCGCGCCATCGGGGCGGCGGCGGGGCTGTCAAAAATGCCACAATGCCGGCAAACGCTGCTGCATTGCATAAAATCGCTAACTTTTTTCCGCGATTGTTGTATCAAGAACGGTGGCCGTTCGTCCGGATGGCCAGTGTGCTCATTTCAGCGCCCGGCGGAAACCCGCGTCAGATCGCTTGAATTAAGGGTTGTGCCGGATGCCGACGCCGTACTCTACCGAGGATTTGGAGCAAGCCTTCGACCTGCCCCTGGTGCGGCGCGGCCGCAGCCTGAACTTCATCGGCGCGGTGCAGGTGTCGCTGGACGGGGATGTGATCCACGGCGCCGTGGACGATAAGGGCGTTCAGCGGCGCGTGACCATCGAGCCGCAACTATACCATAGAAAAATCTCCTTCGCCGAACGGGAATGTTCCTGCGGGGAATGGAAATGCCCGCATATGACCGCCGCCGCGCTGGCGGCCATGCAGCGCTTCCCTGTCCTGCGGAAACCGAAGCCGGAAGCGAGCATGCCGGAGCCGGAGCCGGCGCAGCCGAGAATACAGGCCCCGCCGAAACGGCGCCCGCAGGGACGCCGCCCCAACCCCGCCGTAACCCTGCCTGCCCTGAACACGCAGGAGGCGGATGGGCTGGTGCTGGAGCGGCCGGCCGTGCCGGTGCTCAACCTGCGGCGCGTCTATGCGCCGGACGATCTTGGCCGGCAGCGGCTGATCGACGTGCTGACGCTCGATTTCGACTATGGCGGCGCGCAGGTGGACGGGGCCGACGACAATCCCTTCATTCGCGGTAAATCCGCCGCCGGTCCGGTCTTCATCCGCCGCGATCAGGCGGCGGAGACGCAGGCGCTCGACATGCTGCGCCCGGATAATTTCGTGCAGATGCGGGTGACCGACGGCAAATCTGCGCGCGGCCAGCGCGTGCTCGTCTTTCGCGGCCAGGAGGCCGCCGCGCAATGGCACCATTTCATCGCCGTGCGGGTGCCGCAACTGCGCGCCCTCGGCTGGCAGACGAATATCGACGAGAATTTCGGCCCGCGCCTGGTGGAGACCATCGGCGCCCTCGACGTGCAGGTGGCCGACGCGGCGAAAGGCGCGTTTTCCCTGGAATTCGGCATCGAGATCGACGGCGAGCGGCACCCCCTGCTGCCGATCCTGGAACAGCTTCTGGCGCGCGGCGGCATCGAGGCGGCGCAGATCGTGGGCGACGATCTGATCACCAGCCTGGAGGATGGCCGGGTGCTGAAGCTGCCCGCCGAGCGTATGCGCCGGCTGCTGGCGGTAATGGGCGAGCTTATCGAATCCGCCGGCCGGAAAATGGAAAAAACCCTCGTGCTTCCCATGGGAGCGGCGGTGAACGTGCTGGAGCTGGAGGATATCCTCGCGACCAGCTGGCATAGCGCCGCCGCCATCGAAGCCTATCTCGACCGGTTTCGCGGCGCGCCGGAAATCCTGCCGGTGGAACTGCCGCGCGAATTCAAGGGCGAATTGCGGCACTACCAGCAGGACGGCGTGAACTGGCTGCAACATCTGGCAAGCCACGGCCTGGGCGGCTTTCTTGCCGACGATATGGGCCTTGGCAAAACCGCCCAGACCATCGCGCATATCACGGTGGAGCATGCTTCCGGGCGCATGCGCCATCCGGCGCTGATCGTCGTGCCGACCAGCCTGGTCGCGAACTGGACCGCCGAACTGGGCAAATTCGCTCCCGCGCTCGACGTGGCCGTCCTCCATGGCCTGGACCGCCATGAACGGCGGGAGCGGCTTCAGGGCGTGCACGTGGTGATCACCACCTATACGGTGCTGACCCGCGATATCGAGGAAATGAGGCAGATCCCCTGGCATCTCGTGGTGCTGGACGAGGCGCAGGCGGTGAAAAGCCCGGATGCGCGGGCAACCCGCGCCGTGTGCCAGCTGGATACGCAGAACCGGCTGTGCCTCTCCGGCACGCCGATCGAGAACAACCTCGACGAACTCTGGTCGCAATTCGCCTTCCTCATGCCGGGGCTGCTCGGCGACCGGCGCGGCTTTGCCAGGCGCTTCCGCACGCCGATCGAGAAGAACAACGATCCGGTCTGCCGGGCGCAGCTGATCCAGCGCATCCAGCCCTTCATCCTGCGCCGCACCAAGTCGGAGGTGGCAAAGGAGCTGCCGCCCAAGCACACCATCCTGCGCCGGATCACCCTGGCGCCGGACCAGCGGGAACTCTACGAGACGATTCGCGGCACCCTGTACGAAACCGTGCGCGAGCAGGTGGCGGAACGCACGCTCGCGCAGAGCCGCATCATCGTGCTGGACGCGCTGCTGAAACTGCGGCAGGCCTGCTGCGATCCCCGGCTCGTCAAGCTTTCCGGCGCGAGAGGAGGCGAGGCGCGCACGGCGGAAAGCTCCGCCAAGCTGAACGACCTGCTGGAGATGTTGCAGGAACTCATCCCCGAGGGGCGCCGCATCCTGCTGTTCTCGCAGTTCACCTCCATGCTCGATCTCATCAAGCCGTGTCTTGAGGAAATCGGTATCCCCTTTGTCGAATTGCGCGGCGATACGCGCGACCGCGCCGCGCCGGTGCGCCGATTCGAGGCGGGCGAGGTGCCGCTTTTCCTCATCTCCCTCAAGGCCGGCGGCCGGGGGCTCAACCTCACCTCGGCGGATACGGTCATTCATTACGATCCATGGTGGAACCCGGCGGTGGAGGAGCAGGCATCGGACCGCGCGCACCGTATCGGGCAGACCCGTTCGGTTTTCGTCTATAAGATGATCGCCGTGGATACCGTCGAGGAGCGCATTCTGGAATTGCAGCAGCGCAAGGCGGAGCTTGCCAGCATCGCCTTCGGGGAGGCGGGCGGCGGTATCGCGTTCGATCTCGACGATATCAACTTCCTGTTCGGCGCGCCGCCGGAGAAACGGGCGGAGGCGGCCTGAAGCCAGGCTCCTTGAGCGCGCGTCGCCGGTGGGACAGGCGGCGTCTGATCGAGCCGGGAGCGCGGCGTGGAATCGTGGACCCGTGGCCGCGCTTCGCGTAAGGCAGACTGACCCCCTCTCGCAGAGATCTCCCGAATGTCGATTCCCTCCCGGCCCGGATCGCCGCGAAACGCGCCAGCCCCGCCGGGGCGCATGGTCTTCGGCCGGCTGGAGCGGATCGGCAATGAGGGCATCAGCGGCTGGGCACTGGACAGGCTGGACCCGCGAACCCCGCTGAAGCTGCGGGTGTGTATCGATGGCCGGCTGGAAACGCTGATGGACTGCGCGATCGAACGCGCCGATCTCGCGCATCTGCATCTGCCGGCCAGCGCGATCGGCTTTGAATTCACCATGCCATGGCGCTTTCACGATGGCCTCCGGCATGTTCTGACGCTCTTCACGCTGGACGGTGCGCCGGTCCGGCTGCCGGATGCCACCAACCGGCCGTTCGACGAGATCCATTTCCAGCTTCCCGCTTTCATGCCCATCGACGGCGTGCTGGATGGGCTGATCGACGGCGTGGTTCAGGGCTGGGCGGTACGGACGGACCGGCATACCGGCGGCCGGGCCGGCGGGGTGAGGCTCCTGCTCTCGGTCAATGGCGAGCCGATCGCCGAGCTGCTGGCCGACCAGTTTCGCTGGGATGTGGCCGAAGCGAAAAACGCCGACCCGTGCTGCGGCTTTTCCTACATTCTGCCGCCCGGGCTGTGGACGGGCAGGATCATCCGGGTGGAGGTTCATGCCATGCCCGGACGCGTGCCGCTGCGCAACAGTCCGCTGGAGATCGCCATTCCGCCAAGCTCGGAACGCGCGCGCATCCTGGCGCTGATCGCGCAGGCGGACGCGCTGTTCCGCTTCGCCCACCAGTTGCAAAAGGGATTGCGCGCATCCCTGCCGGCCGAGCGCTACAGCCTGGCGGACTACGAGACATGGGCGGGGCGGAACGCCGGCAACATCGCGCCCCGCGCCGCCGCGCGCTACGGTGCCATCCGGGGCAGGTCGCTCGTTTCCATCCTTTGCCCGGTGTTTCGCCCGCGACTGGCCGATTTCTGTTGCGCCGTGGATAGCGTGCGGGCGCAGAGCTATGCGAACTGGGAATTGATTTTGGTGGATGACGGCAGCGCCGATCCGGCGCTGGACGGTGTTATCGCGGGGTTCATGAAGGCGGATTCGCGGATACGCGGCCTCGCGCAGGCTGAAAATTCCGGCATCGCCGCCGCGACGAACCGGGCATTGGCGGAAGCGCTGGGCGAATTCACGGTATTCCTGGATCACGACGATTTGCTGGCGCCCGAGGCGCTGGAGGCGATGCTGCGCGCGCAAAGCGCCACCGGTGCGCGGCTGCTCTATTCCGACGAAGACAAGATCAGCCAGGCCGGGCGTTATTGCGAGCCGAACCTGAAGCCGGATTTCAATTACCGCCTGCTGCTCGAACTGAATTACATCTGCCACCTGGTAATGGTGGAAACCGCGCTGGCGCGCGAACTGGGCGGGTTTGATTCCCGTTTCGACGGCGCGCAGGACCATGAGTTTCTGCTGCGGCTATGCGAGCGCCTCGAACCCGGTGCGATTCATCACGTTCCGGAAATTCTCTACCATTGGCGCATCTCCGCCAGCTCCGTCGCGATGTCGGCGAGCGCGAAGCCGGGCGCGGCGGAAGCGGGGGTGGGGGCGGTTGCAAGCCATCTCGCCCGGCGCGGGCTGGCCGCCGAGGTGACGCGGCGTGGCGGGATCGGCTGCTATCGCGTGGTGTTTCCGCCGGAGCAGAGGCCGGCGGTTTCCATTCTCATCCCGTTCCGTGACCATATCGAAATGACCCGTGACTGCGTGGACGCCATCCGCCGGCAGACGCGCGGCGTCGATTATGAAATTCTGCTGCTGGACAACTGGTCTGCCACGCCCGAGGCGGAAGCCTTCTGCGCCGAGCAGGCGAACCTGCCCGATACGCGGGTTCTGCGTATCGCCGAGCCGTTCAATTTCTCCCGTATCAACAATCTCGGCGCGGCCGCCGCGAGACACGATCTGCTGCTGTTCCTCAACAACGACGTGCTGGCGCGGCAGCCGGACTGGCTTCGCATTCTTGCCGGCGAGGTTCTCGCCGCGCCGGAGAACGGGGCGGCCGGCGCGAAGCTGCTTTATCCCGACGGCACGGTGCAGCATGCCGGGGTCGTGCTCGGGATCGGCGGCGTTGCCGATCACGCGTTCCGTGGCCTGCGCGCGGACGCGCCGGGCTATATCGCGCACGCGATTTCCGCGCGGGAGGTCTCGGCTGTCACCGCCGCGTGCATGCTGGTCCGGCGCGAGGCGTTCGTGGGGGTGGGCGGCTTCGACGAGGCGGAACTCGCCATTGCCTTCAACGATATCGATCTCTGCATCCGCCTGCGCAATGCCGGCTGGCGCATCGTCTTCACGCCCGAATGCGCGGCCCTGCACCAGGAGAGCCGCACCCGGGGCGATGACCTCCGCGCCGACAATCTCGCCCGCTTCATGCGCGAAAACCAGGTGATGCTGGAGCGCTGGGGCGCGCTTCTGCCGGAGGACCCGTTCTATAACCGCCACTTCGCCCGGGATGCCGGGATTTATCGTGACTTGCGCGTGCTGGACCCGGAAGCGGAAAAGCCGTTCCGGAGAAGCGGCTGAGCCTGGCGGCGCGTGGAATTGAAAGACGCGGACAAAGACTGCCCGCCGCTTTCCGGCCGCGGCCGGCTGCCCTACACTGCCCGCCATGGAACCGGATTTCACGGAAGCGGAGATACAGCGCTACGCGCGCCATATCCTGCTGCGTGAGGTGGGCGGCGCCGGCCAGGCGAGGCTCAAGGCCGCGCGGGTGCTGATCGTGGGCGCGGGCGGCCTTGGCTCGCCGCTGGCGCTTTATCTCGCGGCCGCCGGAGTGGGCAGGATCGGCATCGTCGATCCGGATGTGCTCGAACTTTCCAATCTGCAGCGCCAGATCGCGCATACGACCGAGCGGCTCGGCCAGCCCAAGGCATATTCGGCGGCGGCGGCCATGCGCGGCATCAACCCGCTCGTGCAGATCGAGCCGCTCGCGAAACGGCTGGACGCCGGCAACGCGCGGGAACTGGTGGAAGCCCACGATATCGTCTGTGACGGCACGGATAATTTCGAAACGCGCTTTCTCCTCGCCGATGCCTGCGTGGCGGCGCGGCGCACGCTCGTCTCCGCCGCCGTGCTGCGCTTCGAGGGCCAGCTTTCCACCTTCAAGCCGCACGCGGACCCGGATGGCCCGTGCTATCGCTGCCTCCATCCGGAACCGCCGCCGCCCGGCCTCGTGGCAAGCTGCGCGGAGGCCGGCGTGCTGGGGGCGGTGACCGGCGTGATGGGAACATTGCAGGCCACCGAGGTTTTGAAGGAAATTATGGGCATCGGCGATTCGCTTTCCGGCTGGCTGCTGATCTGGGATGCGCTTGCCTCAGCGTTCAGAAAGGTGCGGTTACGGCGTGATCCGGAATGTTCGATATGTGGCGGTCTGAGCGCGGCGTTTCCCGAGGCGGCCGGCTAGCCCGCGGGGGCTTGCTGCTGCTGGCGTTTGCCGCCGCCGGCTGGTCGCCCGCGCCGGTTGGCCTGGGGCCTGGACCCGCGCGCGGCAGCGTGGACGGCTACCCGCTGCCGCGCTTTGTTTCGCTGCGCACGGATGAAGTGAATTTCCGTGCCGGTCCGGGATTTCAGTACCCGGTGGTATGGATTTATCAGCGCAAGGGCCTGCCGGTGGAGGTGATCGGCGAATTCGATGTCTGGCGTCATGTCGTGGCGCCGGACGGGGGCAGCGGCTGGGTGCATGAGGCGACCATCCGCGCGCGGCGCGGCTTTTTCGTTACGGCTCCGCAAGCCAAGCTGCAAACCGGCCCGAACGATGGCGCCGGCGTGGCGGCGGTTCTCGATTTCGGGGTGTCGGGCGATTTGCTGCGCTGCAAGGCGGATGCCGACTGGTGCGAGGTGAGCGCGGACCGTATCACCGGCTATTTGCGAAGGGAGGATTTCTGGGGCGCGTTCGCGGGCGAAGCCGTGGGCGGAAGCTGAAGGTTACTCACTGGTTAAAAAGTTGTCCACAAGAAATTTTGCCGCGTTAACCTGGATCGATTGCGATTTGCGGGCGCTTCCATTACTGCATATTGTAGTGAAATCCAGGAGGGCTACAATATGGAGTGGTCGGAAGAGGTCATCACCAAACTCCGGGTGCTTTGGGGAGAAGGCCATTCGACTGCCGAGATCGGGCGGCGGCTCAACATCTCCAAGAACGCGGTTGTCGGCAAAGCGCACCGGCTGAACCTGCCCGCACGACCTTCTCCCATCCGCCGCAGCGCGGATGGCAAACCCCGCCCGCTTCCGCCACGCCGCATCCAGGGCCCGACATTGCCGCCCTTGGCTGCCGCCATCGGCGCGCCGGTGCTGCGGCCGATCATGTCTCCGCCGAAGCAGACCGTGCGCGCCACGCCCTGCTGCTGGCCGATCGGCGAGCCGGGAAAGCCGAGCTTCCATTTCTGCAATGTTGATTCGATCCCGGGCAAACCCTATTGCGAAGACGACGCCGCGATCGCCTATGTCCGGGTCCGCGACCGGCGCGAGGATGCCGCCTGAGCCGCGCATCTCCCTCCCTGACACTGGCGGGTGATGCGCCACCACACAAACTCCTATCAAAAAACGGGATTTTGGTTTTCGATAGGGGCGGGCTGCTGCCATGTTTTTTCTAACGACGCCGCCCCGCGATACGACACCGCATTGTCGCTTCGGATCGCTTGAGCGGCAGCGGCGCTTTGTGCAATGCGAAATTTGCGCCGTGAGATAATTCCGTCATTTTTCCCATTGCTGAAACGGCAATTTCGCGCTTATGCTTCGGTGGTCGGTTCAAACCGGCGAGGAAATCGTTCACGCCCAGAAACAAGGGCCTAAAAGTAAGGTGGCGCAAATGGAAACAGCGCAGGCGCAGGCCGAGAAAACGGATGCGGAGCTGGCCGGCTCCAAAATTCATGTCGGTATCGTCAAATGGTTCAATCCTGGAAAGGGTTATGGCTTTATCGCGCCTGAAGATGGCGGTAACGACATTTTCGTGCATATCAGCGCGGTGCAGCGTGCAGGCTTACGCAAACTAACCGAAGGACAGCGAATTCGTTTTGCGTTGCAACAACGCGAGGGCCGCGTTGCCGCGGTGGAGCTGCAACGCCTGAATTGATCCCGGAGCGGGTTTGCAGGGGAGAGAGCGGCTCGGGGGTTAAGCCACGGTGCCGCGATCGATGGCATAAGCTGAGCGTGAGCGAGCGGTGAGGAGACTGGTTTTTTTTAAAACTTCGTAACCTCCGGGTTCGCTTGCGCCGCTGCACGACGAACGGCTTTCTTCCGCCATGTGGAAAATACGTTTATAAGAGCCTGACGCACTCTGGTCATCGTGAGGGGAAGTCATGGCTCTCAACGGAAGGAAGGGTTTGGTTGTTGGAATCGCCAACGACCATAGCATTGCTTATGGCTGTGCCGAGGCTTTTCATCGGGCTGGCGCCGAACTCGCCATCACCTATCTGAACGACAAGGCCGAGCCCTTCGTCCGGCCGCTTGCCGAACGCTTGCAAAGTCCAATCATCGTTCCGTGCGATGTGCGCGAACCGGGCCAGCTTGAAGCCGTGTTCGAGCGCATCCAGCGCGACTGGGGGCGGCTCGATTTCGTGCTCCACTCGATCGCTTACGCGCCGAGAGAGGATCTTCACAGCCGGGTCACCGATTGTTCGCAGGCAGGTTTCAATATGGCGATGGATGTTTCCTGCCATTCCTTCATCCGTATGGCGCGAATGGCGGAACCGCTGATGCCCGACGGCGGCTGCCTGCTGACCGTGACCTTCTATGGCTCGGAAAAGGTTGTGGAGAACTATAACCTCATGGGGCCGGTGAAGGCGGCGCTTGAAAGCACGGTGCGCTACATGGCGGCGGAGTTGGGGCCAAAGCGCATCAGGGTACATGCGCTCTCACCCGGACCTCTCAAAACCCGGGCCGCCTCCGGGATTGACCGCTTCGATGAGCTGTTGGAACGCGTGCGATCCCGGACGCCTGAGCATCGGCTGGTGGGGACAGAGGATGTGGGAAACGTCGCGGCCTTCCTGGTGAGCGACGCCGCGGCGGCGCTGACCGGTAACACCGAATATATCGATCACGGCTATCATATTATCGGCTGATACCAATCCGCGAAAATGCGGATTGGTATGCGCGCGGGGTTGGCGGGGCGGCCGCGCGCGAAATCAAAGCCTTATGCGCGCGGGGTTGGCGGGGCGGCCGCGCGCGAAATCAAAGCCTTATGCGCGCGGGGTTGGCGGGGCGGCCGCGCGAAATCAAAGCCTTATCCAGCCCGCCACCTGTCTGGAAGAGTCAATCAATTGGCGGGTTGGTGTGAGGCGCGCACGCGCTCCGGCCTTTATCCAGACGGATTCCACGAGCGCGCTAGAGCATTTTCGGGCTGACTTGAATCGAGGTGGCTTGCGAAACGGGGGTGATCTGTGATTCGTAGTTATCCGGTTTACTGATCCGGAGGTTGGAATGCTTTGGCAGCACGGTAAGGCTTATTCGCAGGATTTGCGGGAGCGCGTTTTTGCTGCTACTGACGAGGGTGAGCGGGTTGGCGAGATCGCGGCTGTCCTGCGCGTGAGTGTGTCGTATGTGTCCAAGGTACTCAGCCGGCGACGGAAATCGGGCATCACGACGGCCTTGGCGCAGACCTGTCACGTGAAGCCGAAATTGGCGGCATTGCACGGAGAGATCCGTGCCGAGGTCACTGCGCGTCCTGACGCCACGATTGCAGAACTACGGGCTTGGTTGCTCACGAAGCACAAGGTTGCGGTGAGCACGGGCCTGATGTGGGCGACGCTGAAGGCGCTTGGTCTACGTTTAAAAAAAGTCGCTCAGGGCGGCCGAACAAGACCGTTCCGACGTTGCCAAAGCGCGAGCGGAGTGGCGTGAAAACCAGTCTGGCCTGATGCCAGAGCGTCTTGTTTTCATTGATGAAACATGGACCAAGACAAATATGACCCGGCTCTATGGCCGGGCACCGCGCAACCAGCGCGTCGTTGATGCCGTGGCGCACGGGCATTGGAAAACCTCAACCTTCATTGGTGCGTTACGTTGCGATGGCATCAGCGCAACGGGCGTGATCGACGGCGCCATCAATGGCGAATTGTTTCTTGCCTGGGTGGAGCAAGTCCTCGTCCCGACATTGCGAAATGGCGATGTTGTCATCATGGACAACCTCGGCTCACACAAGGTTTCAGGCGTTCGCCAGGCAATCGAAGCGGCTGGCGCCCAGTTGCTATTCCTTCCGCCGTACAGCCCAGACCTCAACCCGATCGAACTGGCTTTCGCCAAACTCAAGGCTCTATTGCGCGCCAAAAAGCTTCGAACCATCGAGGCCTTATGGAAGGCACTGGGAACCCTCGTGGATTGCTTCACTTCCGATGAGTGCGAAAATTTTCTCCGTCACGCCGGTTATTGCTAGTCAGAATGAAAATGCTCTAGACTAGAGCGGTTCCAGCCTGACCGTATCAGGATGAAACCGCTCTAGCCTTTGGTAGGGCGAGCAACTTTATCAGCCAAACCGATTCCGGTCTGGCTGATGTTGCTCTAACGGCTGAAATCAAGTCCGATATCCAGCGCCTTGGCGCTGTGGGTTAGCCAGCCCGCGGAAATGAGATTTACGCCCGTCGCGGCGATTTGCGCCGCGCTTTCCGGCGAAACGCGGCCGGATGCCTCGGCAATCGCCCGGCCGCCGATCATGCGCACGGCCTCGCGCAGAGTGGCAACGTCCATGTTGTCCAGCAACACGGCGTCCACCCCCTCCGCCAGGGCTTCATCGAGCTGCGCCAGTGTCTCCACCTCGATCTCGATTTTCACGAGATGCCCCGCGCTTCGCTTGGCCGCCCGCAACGCCACGACGACGCCGCCGGCAATCGCGATGTGGTTGTCCTTGATCAGCATCGCGTCATCGAGCCCGAAACGATGATTGCTTCCACCACCGCAACGTACCGCGTATTTCTGCGCGAAACGAAGGCCGGGTGTGGTTTTGCGCGTGCAGGTAATCCGTGCCTTGGTATGCGCGATGGCATCGGCTATCTGGCGTGTTGCCGATGCGATACCGGAAAGAGAACCAAGAAAATTCAAGGCGACGCGCTCGGCGCTGAGAATACCCCGAGCAGGCCCGTGGATAATCGCGATCGTATCGCCGGGCGCGATTAGGGCGGCATCCGGCAGCACGGTTTCGAAGCGGATTTCAGGATCGATCAAACGAAAGGCAATGCGGGCAAAATCGATTCCGGCGGCCACACCAGGCTCGCGCGCGGCAAGCACGCATTGTGCGTGCGCGTCGGCGGGAATCACCGCTTCCGTGGTGATATCTCCGGCGCGTCCGAGATCTTCGAGCAACGCGGCCTTCACCGCCTGCTCAACCAGAAGATGCGGGATGCTCATGCGGCAAGCTCCAGTCCGGAAAGTTCCGAGATATGATTAAGCGAATGGCGAGGGACAGAGAGATGGGGAAAATCGGTCCGATGATGCGCGCCGCGGCTCTCCTGCCGGCGGAAGGCGGCCCGCGCCATCAGCCATGCCACAAGCGCGGCATCCGAGCGCTCGGCATACCGCCGCAGTTCTGCCATGGCCCGGCACAACCCCGCTGAATCGCGTGAAATCCCTAGATATCTGCCGCAGATTTCCCGAATGCGCGGCAATGGCTCCAGGTGGGTGGCGGGGCTCTGCGCCGGCAGTTCCGGCATCATGGGCGCGCTTCGCGCCAGACAGGCTTCGGCGGCAAGCCGTCCTGTCACCAGCGCCTCCAGAAGGGAGTTGCTCGCCAGGCGGTTTGCGCCGTGCAGTCCGGTGGAAGCGGCCTCGCCGATAGCGAAAACCCCGCGCACGCTGCTTTCACATTCCGCATTCACCGCGATTCCACCCATATGGTAGTGCGCGGCTGGTCGGACCGGAATTGGTTGTGATACGGGATCGATTCCGTTTGCCAGGCAGGTGGCGAACATGCCGGGAAAATGCGCCGGATCAACCTGCCGTGCATCCAGGAAAACCCTGCCGCCCGCCGCATATTTCGCGGCCACGGCACGCGCCACGATATCCCGCGCGGCAAGATCCGAGCCCTGCATGAAGGCGGCTCCCGTTTCGTCCACCAAGAGTGCGCCTTCGCCGCGTACCGCTTCGCTGATCAGCGGCATCGGGTCGCGATTGCAGGCCAGGGCCGTTGGATGGAACTGAACGAATTCCAGATCGCGCATCATGGCGCCCGCCCGCGCGGCCATCGCCAACCCGCTGCCGACGGCGCTCAACGGATTGGTGGTATGCGCGAACAATCCGCCGATGCCGCCGGTTGCGAGAATTACCATGGAGGTGGCGATGTTCAATGGGCCCCGCGGTGTGTTCACGTACACGCCCTGCACGGCGTTATCGTGAACCGCGAGGCGCCAGGCCGTGGCGTTTTCAATGATGGTGATGCCGAGCGTTTCGCGTGCCGCCCGCGCCATCACCCGCATTGCTTCTTTCCCCGTTGCATCCGCCGCATGCACGATGCGGCGCCGGCTATGCGCGGCTTCCAGCCCCAGTGCCAGCCCGGCCACCGCCTTATCGCCCTTTCCGGCGAATTTCGTGCCCAGGCCGAGCAAAAATTCAATTGCCCATGGTGCGGCCTGAACGATCCTGTGAACCGCCTTCGCATCACACAGCCCTGCGCCGGCGGCCACGGTATCGGCTGCGTGCAACGACACTGAATCATCCGCGCCCACCGCCGCGGCGATGCCGCCTTGTGCCAGGGCGCTCGCCGTGGCGCCGCCAAACCGGCCCGTGCAAAGCAGGATTGCCCGGCGCGGGGCGAGAAGATTTGCCGCCATTAACCCGGCAACGCCCGCGCCGATAATAACCGGAGTGCCGTTCATCGTACCGCAAGCATCCGTTCAACCGCCATGCGTGCGCGTTCCGCGACTGCCGGATCGACCCGGATCTCCGTTTGCAGTGTTTCGAGAGAATCACGAATATTGGCAAGCGTGATACGTTTCATGTGTGGGCAGAGATTGCAAGGCTGCACGAATTGTGTGGCGGGGTTTGCAACCGCGATATTGCTGCTCATGGAGCACTCGGTAATCAAGGCCACCCGCGCCGGCTTTTCCCGTGTCATGTAATCGATCATCGCGGCGGTGGATCCGGCAAAATCCGCCGCCGAAACAACCTCCGACGGGCATTCCGGATGCGCGAGCACGACGATACCGGGATGCGCCTCGCGCAGCGCCATAATGTCGGACGCCGTGAAGCGTTCATGTACCTCGCAATGCCCGGCCCAGGATATAATCTTGACCTTTGTCTGCGCGGCTACGTTCAGCGCAAGATATTCATCCGGAATCATGATGACCTCCGGCACGCCAAGGCTTTCCACCACCTTCTTCGCATTGCCGGAAGTGCAGCAAATATCGGATTCCGCTTTTACCGCCGCCGACGTATTCACATAGGTGACAACGGGGACGCCCGGATGCCGTGCTCGCAACATTCTTACGTCTTCGGCCGTGATGCTTTCGGCCAGCGAGCATCCGGCGCGCATATCCGGGATCAGCACCGTCTTGGTGGGATTGAGAAGCTTTGCCGTCTCCGCCATGAAATGCACGCCGGCGAGCAGAATCACCTCGGCCTCGGTGCTTTGCGCCTCCCGCGCCAAGGCCAGGCTGTCCCCCACGATATCCGCAACGCCATGGAAAATTTCCGGGGTCTGGTAATTATGCGCCAGGATCACGGCATTGCGCCGCGCTTTCAAGCGCCGGATGGCGGCGATTTCCGGAGCGAAAATCCGCCATTCGGCAGGTGGGATCACATGCGCGACATTCGCATAGAGTTCCGCAAGAGCAAGCGACATCATCTCCTCCTAATACTCATTATGAGTATTTCTTGTGCCCGAAAACGGACCGGATTATCTTGCGTTTGAGCATAAGCGATGTCAAGAGCGGGCGAGTGGGGGTTTCGTGCCGGCGTACGCGCGTTCCTGCAATACATTGGCGCGGAAGCGGAAGAGCTTAGCCGGCCGCCCCCCGGTCGCGGGTGCGATTAATCCTGTTTCTTCAACCAGTTCCTGCTGTTCCACCAGGCGGCGAAAATTCTGCTTATGCAAATTCCGTCCGGCCAGCGCCTCAACGCAGCGCTGCAAATCCAGCAGGGTGAACTGCGGCGGCATCAGCTCGAAAACCACGGGTCGGTAGGTTATTTTCGTGCGCAGCCGCGCAATGCCGGTGGCCAGGATGCGGCGATGGTCCTGGTGCATCGGCGTGCCGAGCTGCAAAGAGCCTTCATCCCGGCTTTCGATTCCGTCGCGCCTTGCCTCAGCCAGCAACCCCGCCTCGTAGAGCAGTTCATAGCGCTGCAACACCATCTCATCGTTCCAGCGCTTCCCTTCCAGCCCGAAAGAGATGGCGCTGCGCTGCCGGCGCGCCTTGCGTTCCGCCGCCGTTGCCCCGGCTTGCGCCCAGGCCCGCAATGCCCGCGCGAGAAACGGCGCTTCCACGGCTTGCGCCCGCTGATCCTCCCACGGGAAATACCGGTACCAGCCGGTCCAGCCCACGCCTTCCTCCTGTCTGCTTGGCTGCTCTCTGGTGAGACCGAGATAGGAGATGGAAATCGCCCTTGCGGCCAGCGCCTGGCCCGGGGAATTCCTGGGGGCGCGGTTGTTATCCGCGAAGGTATATAGCTGTTCCACATACCCCAGTGGATGATGCGTCTGCCGCTCCACCCAGGCTCGCAGCCCGGCCTGCAAGCTTCGATGTTTCGGTGAAAGCGGGCCAGACGGCAGCAAGGCGCCACCGGCGATTGTCAGTACGCGCGGCACACCCGCCGTGACGGCAACGATAACGGCGATAAGTTCGGCGCTGACGGCATCGGTCGGGTTTTCTCGCATTGCCGCATTTTCCAGGTCGCGCCGTGTTGGCGCAAGCCGGCATCCGCGCGCAACCGGGCGTAGATGGTTCAGGGGAACAGGCCGCGCAACCGCTTCGCGGCGTAAACCTTGGCAACGCCGATCGCCATGGCGGCGGTACGGCTGGAAATACGTTCCGCCTCCATCCGGGAGTTCACCAAATCGAAGGCGCGATCCAGGATTTGGGTCAGCCGCAAGCGCACCTCATTGTCTTCCCAGAACAATTGCTGCAGGTCCTGTACCCATTCGAAATAGCTTACGATCACGCCGCCGGAATTGCACAAGATATCGGGGATCACATAAATTTCCTTGGCTCGTTCGGCCAGCACGAGATCGGCTTCCGGCATGGTCGGACCATTCGCGGCTTCCACCAAAACGCGGCATTGCAGCTTGGCCGCCATTGGCCCGTCGATCACGCGCTCGAGGGCGGCGGGGACGAGGAA
>JAJYAF010000125.1 GCA_021779655.1 Pseudomonadota bacterium | reverse complement strand
GCGCGCGGCCGCCCCGCCAACCCCGCGCGCATACCAATCCGCGTTTTCGCGGATTTGTATATTCGCTCAGTCCTGCAGATAGAGCGGCGCCAGCGCGTCCCACCTGTCCGCCGGATCCGGATTGTCGCGCTGACTTTCGCCGCCCAGATGCCGGATCGTTCCCGCCACGGCATTCAGCGCGGTTGTGATCGCCCCTTCCGCCCAGCCCGCGGTCCAGGAGATATCGTCGCCGGCAAGGAATATCCCGCGCTGGCCAGGGGGTAGGTCCCGCTGCATGAAATGGCTGAAGAGGCGGCGCTGGTAGCGGTAATGCCCCGGCAAATTGGCCTTGAACGCGCCCATGAAATTCGGATCGGATTCCCACGATACCGTGATCGGCGAGCCGATGATATGCTTGGAGATATTCAGGTCCGGATAAATCTGCCGCAGCGCATGCAGCATCAGCCGGACACGCTCATCCGGCGGCAGCGAAAGCCATTTCATCGCATCGTCGTTCCAGGTGTAGGAGAGGCATATCACGCCGCGCCGGCCCGGCCCGTTATCGATCAGGTAAGTCCCGCGTGTCATCCTGTCGGAAAGCGTCACGCTCATCGTATCGCGCCCCGTTACCGGGTCCACATCCCGCCAGAACGGGCGATCCACCATCACGAAGGTCTTGGAGGACTGCATATAATGGCTGCGCTCCATGGCCATCCACATATCGTGATGAAACAGGGATTCCGCGCAATCGATCCGCGCGGACAGCAGCCACACCTGGCAGGTCACGATCACGGCGGCGAACCGCGCCGTATTGCCGTAGCGGTCGGTGATCGCGATTCCGCCGTCCGGTCCCGGCGCTATGCGCGTGACCCCCGGCCGTGGCGTGCCGCCGTGCAAACCGGCAAGCGAGGTCCCCGAAGGCCAGTGGACGCAGCGTTCCGGCGCATGCGCCCACAGCCGGCGGGGCAGCTGCTCCACTCCACCCAAAACCAGCCGGTGATCATCCTCCGCGCCGGTTGCCACCACCCGCAGGATTTCCAGGATCGAATTCGGATAATCCGTATCCCACCCGCCGGTGCCGAAGCCCACCTGGCCGAAAACCTCCCGCGCCCGGAATCCGAGCCGCTTGAACGCGGCGGATTTCGCGACAAAGCCATAAAAACTTTCCTCGTCCAGGCGCGCGACCAGCGGATTCCAGATCGATTTGATAGCGGTTGGATTGCGCGCCAGAATCGCGGCTTGAAGCGCGGCGAAATGCGCCCCTTGGTCGAGCGCCGATTGCCAGGCCCGCTCCACCTCCTGGAAGATGACCGGCAGATCGCTGCCGCGCCGGGCGTGATATGCCTTCCCGCCAAGCTCGATCACGGTGGAATGCGCGGCGGGCGTCAACGGGTTTGGAAAGGGCGCGGTCTCAAGCCCAAGCTTGTCGAGGTAATGAAACAGGCTGCGCGATGAGACCGGAAAGCGCATCGCGCCCAGTTCCGCGAATGCTCCATCGCCATCCTTGAACGGCTCGGAGCGCAGCCGGCCGCCGATCCTGTCCGCCTCGTAGAGCTGGGGCCGCAGGCCGAGCTTCATCAATTCATAGGCCGCGACCATCCCGGCAATACCGGCGCCGACGATCGCGATCTCCGCCCCGTGTCGCTGCGCGGGCAGCTTGCCCAGGCCAGCCGGATGCTTAAGGAAATCTTCATAGCCGAACGGAAAATCCGGCCCGAACATGGAAAGCGGGCGCTTCACTTGGCGCAGGCTTCCTGGCGTGCCGGCCGGCCCTCCTTCGGCGGCTGACCGGACGAGGCGCCCTTTATCCCCGCAGGGCCTTGCTGAAGCGCGATCTTCATGCGCAAAACCTATCGCGATTTCGAGTAAAATTCTACGCCGAGCGCCGGACGGGCCTGCGTTGCGCCGTGGCACGGACCGAACGAACGATACCAAGGGAGCCATTGAATGACGACGCCGGACCCGGAAGAAGCGCCCGCCGGGACATGGGTGCGCTCCCCCGCCGCGCAAATGAGCGCCGTGCAAGCCTACACCACGCTGGTTGGCGCGCTTCTGCTGTTCGCCGCCGGGCTGTATACGTTGAAGGAGTTCCTGCCGGCCCTGGTCTGGGCGGTGGTATTCGCGATCGCCCTGTTTCCGCTGTTTCGGCGGCTGGCCGCCCGCTGGCCCCAACACAAGCGCGAATTGCTGCCGGGTCTGTTCGTTGCCGCGATCGTATTATTGATCGTGATGCCTCTGGTGATGATCGCGGTGCCCCTGGCCGCCGACGCGCACGATGCGGGGAACTGGTTCACCCAGGCCGAACAGAACGGCCTTCCGCCGCCGACCTTCCTTGCCCGGATGCCGTACGGACCGAAGCTGATCGCGCTCTGGCAGGATAATCTCGGCGAGCCCGAGCAGATCAAAACCCTGACCCACGGCGCCGTGCACGGCGCCATTCACGGCAACGGCGCGAGGGTGGCCCAGCGGCTCGGCGCCGCCACGATCCACCGGCTGGTGCTGATGGGCTTCACGCTGCTCGCCCTGTTCTTTCTGCTGCGCGATGCCGACACCGTGGTGGAACAATTGCAGGTGGGCAGCCGAAGGGCCTTTGGTCCGGCGGGAGAGGATATCGGCCGGCAGATCATCAACTCCGTGCACGGCACGGTGAACGGGATGGTGCTGGTGGGATTGGCCGAGGGTGTGTTGCTGGGCATCGCCTATTTCATTGCCGGCGTGCCGGCGGCCACCTTGTTCGGCGTGCTGACCGCAATTCTGGGAATGGTGCCCTACGGCGCCAGCGTTGCCGTGCTGGCGGTGGGTGGCATTTTGCTGGCCGGCGGCGGCGCGCTGGCGGCCGGCGTGATTGTGGCGCTCGGTCTGACCATGGCGTTCATTGCCGATCATTTCGTGCGGCCGGTGCTGATCGGCGGCGCCACGCGGCTGCCCTTCCTGTGGGTGCTGCTGGGAATCCTGGGCGGCATCAAGGCCTGGGGCCTGGTCGGCCTGTTTGTCGGCCCCGCCATCATGGCGGCGCTGATCCAGCTTTGGCGGGAATGGACCGGCTCGCAAAAAGGGCCGATAAACCCCGAGCCGGAGGAAATCGCCACGATCCAGGAAGGCTAGATTGGCCTTCTACGGTCCCTGGGCATGCAATACCCGGCCCGCCACCGTCTTCAGCTTATCGACCATCGCCAAATCACGTGCGGCAGGGGGCGTGATGATCGCATGCTCCAATGCCCGCTCGCAGCCGGCCGGACACAACCCGCGCGGCGCGGCGATCTTCGGGATCAAGGTCTTCACCAAAGCGCGCGCGTTCTCCGCGTTGCCAAGCAGCACCTTTATCACGGTGTCCACGGTTACCGCGTCATGATCCTCGTGCCAGCAGTCGTAATCGGTCACCATTGCGATCGTCGCGTAGTTCATCTCCGCCTCGCGGGCGAGCTTGGCCTCGGGCATATTGGTCATCCCGATCACGGCGCAGCCCCACCCGCGGTAAAGATTGCTTTCCGCGAGGGTCGAGAATTGCGGCCCTTCCATCACCAGATAGGTGCCCCCGCGCGTTACCGGCAGCCCCAGTTCCCGCGCCGACCGCTCCAGCGCGTCTCCAAGACGCGGACAGACCGGATGGGCCATCGACACATGCGCCACGCAGCCCGTGCCGAAAAAAGATTTCTCCCGCGCGAAGCTGCGATCGATGAAGTCGTCCACGATCACGAAATGCCCGGGCGGCAGCTCCTGGCGCAGGCTTCCCACCGCGGACAGCGAGACGATATCGGTAACACCGGCGGCCTTCAGCGCGTGGATGTTCGCCCGGTAGTTCAGCGCGCTGGGGGAGATTTTATGCCCGCGTCCATGGCGCGGCAGAAACACCACCTTCACGCCGCCAAACCGGCCGACGAACAGCGCATCCGAAGGCTCGCCCCAGGGCGTCACCACCTTCTCCCAGCGAGTCTCCTCCAGCCCCTCGATGTCGTACAGCCCGGAACCGCCGAGAATTCCGATAACCGGGGTCACTTCTTCAGCCATGTTCCCGCCTTCAGGATCTTGCCGCCTTTCCCCAGAGCGGTTCCAGCCTGACCGTATCAGGATGAAACCGCTCCAGCTTTTGATACGGCGAGCAACTTTATCAGCCAAACCGATTCCGGTCTGGCTGATGTTGCTCTAATACCAGCCCGCCAATTAAATGACTCTATCAGCCAGGTGGCGGGCTGGTATTAGTCTTTGATTTCGCGCGCGGCCGCCCCGCCAACCCCGCGCGCATACCAATCCGCGTTTTCGCGGATCGGTATAAGCCCGGAGTTGCGGCGTGGTCAACGCCGGCTTGCCGCGACGCCCGACAACGTGCAGCCTAGCGCCATGCCGGAAGCCGATCCGATTCCAACCTCCACGGTTGTGGCCATCCAGGGTGGCGGCGCGCATGGCGCTTTCGCCTGGGGGGCGCTGGACCGCCTGCTCGAAGAGGGACTGACATTCGGCGCCGTGACCGGCGTTTCCTCCGGCGCCATTATCGGCGCGATGGCGGTGCAGGGCCACGTGCATGGCGGGGCGGACGGCGCCCGTGCCGCCATGCGGCAACTCTGGAAAGAAGTCGCCGCCGCGAACATCTTCACACCCGTCAATTCCGCGATGGACTGGCTCTGGGGCTGGGATAAAGGATTCGAACTCGGCAACGAACTCGCCTGGGCCGGGTTCACCAACGCGCTGCGCCTGTTCAATCCCGCTCATCTCAACCCGTTCGGGCAAAACCCGTTGCAGCCGCTGCTGGAAAACCTGCTGGACGTGGCGGCCATTAGCGATCCTTCGGCGCCCGCCCTTTACGTGGCCGCCACCGATGTCGAAACCGGCCAGGCGCGGATTTTCGGGAATGCGGAAATCAGCGTGGATGTCCTGCTCGCCTCCTGCTGCATCCCGATGATGTTTCCAGCCGTCAGGATCGACGGCCGGCACTATTGGGACGGCGGCTATACCTGCAATCCGGCACTTGGACCCGTGCTGCGGCATCGGCCGCGGGAGCTCGTGCTCATCCGCGCGCAGCCGCGCCTGCGCAAAGGCGTTCCGAGCAGCACAGCGGATATCGTTCACCGCCTTCATGAAATCGCTTTTCAGGCACCGCTGGACGCGGAGCTTTCAATCCTGCCGGAATCGATCCGCCTGCGCGACATTTCGGCCGACGCGCTTTCCGCCCATCCGCTGATTTCGAAAATGAACACGGAGCGCGAATTCCTCAACAAGCTGTTTCAGGCCGGACGTCGGGCGGCCGGTCCGCGATGACCGTTTGATGCCGCGCCGAGCGCCCCCGTCGCGCAGCCTTGGCGTCCATATCTTCTGGCTCACCGGCAGCATCGTTCTGCTGGTGGAGGCGCTCGCCCTGCTCCCGTTTCTGGGCGAGGCACGGCAGATCTGGCTGTGGAATCGCGCCGCCGCGATCTGCCTCGTGCTGGCGCTGCTCATGGCGAGCCTCGCCGCGCTGGCCACGGAGCGGTTGCTGCTGCGGCCGCTCAGGACCCTCACCGCGGATCTGGCCGGTTTCCGCCGTGACCCGAACCGGACGGGCTTCGCTTCCCCGAAATGGCTTCTCGCGCGGGGCGATGACGAAATCGGCCGGGCTGCGGTCGAGCTGATCGCCTTGCAGGACGCGCTGCGTGCCGCCTTGGGTCGCAACGCCCGGCTGGCCGCGCTCGGCGCCTCGGTTGGCAATATCCAACACGATCTGCGCAACAGCCTCGCCTCCGCTCTGCTGGTGGCGGCCCGCCTGGAAAACCACGGCGACCCGCAAGTGAGGCAGGCCGCCGCCACGCTGATTCCGGCAATCGAGCGGGCCGCCGATCTGCTCAGCCGCGGCGCGTATCTCGCGCGGGAGGAACCCCCCGAGCCATAAGGCTGACGCGCGGGAAATCAAAGCCTTATGCGCGCGGGGTTGGCGGGGCGGCCGCGCGCGAAATCAAAGCCTTATACCAGCCCGCCACCTGTCTGGAAGAGTCAATCAATCGGCGGGCTGGTATAATCGCGGTTTTGCCTCAGCACATCGGCGCGAGCGTGATGGATTTGCCGATGCCGGAAATGGTGGCGATCCGGCCGCCCTCGGGGGCGGAAAGCATCACCATGTCGCCCGCAGCCAGAAGATCCGCGGCGGGCGCGAAATAGCCCTTGGCGGTAGCGCGGTCGAGCGTGTCGGACTCGGCCTTGTAGTGCCAGAGCGTGAAACCGTTGGCATAAGCGAGGACGGAGAGGTTGCGCAGCGAAAAGGCCATGGTTGCAGGTTCCTTGTGTCAAGGTTGGTTAAAACGGATGAAGCAAAAAGCCGTGCCGGCCGGCTGACCGGCCCGGAAGTTGCGTTGAGGGTTGCGTCTAGGAAGTCATACTCAAGGGAGGGAAATCATCCGGAGGCAACGGGCTTTGCCTGTTGCTTCAAACCCCGGACGGCGAACGTAAAACCGCGTTCGTCGGTATGGGAAAGCTATTTAACAGCGTGACCAGCGGCGTCGCGCCGGTTGAAAACCAGAATGAGAACATAACAAGAACATACCTAAAGTTGTATCCGTTTGCAAGCCTTGATCGGATA
>JAJYAF010000124.1 GCA_021779655.1 Pseudomonadota bacterium | reverse complement strand
GATGATCAGCCCGCCCACGAGACCCAGCCCTTGCGCCACCAGACCCGCCGGACCCAGTCCCGCGGCGGCAAAGGCGGCGGGCGCCGCGTGGCCCAGCACAAGCAGTCCGAGCGCCCCCGTGCCCAGCGGTCCGACCGCCAGCCAGGAGGAAACCCCCATCTCCGGCGGCGGCAGCTTATGCAGTACCAGGCGCAGGAACAGCACGGTGAGAATGCTGAACGCGACCGGCACGGAAAGCGCCCAAAGCGCATAGCCCGCCATTACCAGGTTGAGCGCGAGCGGCGGCGGAACATGCCCGGCAAGGCCGCCGGCGCTTGCCGCCGCCACCTCGCACGCCACCACGGGCAGCAGCCACACGGCCGTCATTCGCTCCAGCGCGTGCCGCTGCAACGTGATCATCGCGAACGGCACGGCCAGCCCGGCCGCGATGGATAATGCGGCATCCAGCAGCCAAAGCGGCAAAGCCACGGCATAAGCATGGGCGAAGACCACGGAACCATTGATGATCGTGGCAAGTCCCATCGGAATCGCGCCGAGAAACATGGGCATCACGGGATGCGAAAAAATCCGGCTGGCCTCGGCCGGAAACAGGATCCAGCGCGTCACGTACAGCCCGACACATAGGATAAACAACGCGATGTTTGTTGCCCAGACAATCTCCGCCAAGGGATATAACGGGCGGTACGGCGCCAGGACCAAGGCCAGAACACCGGTACCCATTGTCACGGTAAACCAGTTCGGAGTGAATTGCCGGATGATCTCCAGCTTTCGCGGATGGCCGGAGAGCGGTGCTATGAACATGGGAACGCCTTTCGCGCCCTTCATAACGCGCGGCAACTAACAAGCAAAACTGATTATTCTTATCAAATACACAAACGATCGTTATATATTCTGGCATGACCCTTGAGCAGTTACGTGTTTTCGTCGCGGTGGCGGAGCGCCAGCATATCACACGCGCGGCCACCGCCCTGCACCTTACCCAGGCAGCGGTTTCGGCCTCCATCGCCGCGCTGGAACGGGTGAACGATGTCAGGCTTTTCGACCGCGTCGGCCGCAACATCGCGCTCACCGCCGCCGGGCGGGAGTTCCTGCCGGAGGCGCGCGCCGTGCTGGCGGGCGCCGCCGGTGCGCGGCAGGCGCTTGGCGAAATCGCCGGCCTGCGCCGTGGGAGGCTCGACGTGCATGCCAGCCAGACCATCGCCAGCTATTTCCTGCCCGCGCATATCGTCGCCTTCAGAATGAAATATCCGGGAATCGCGGTTGAACTCACAATCGGCAATACCGACCAGGTGGCGCGGGCCGTGCGTGAAGGCCGGGCGGAACTCGGCTTCGTGGAAGGCCCGCTGGCCACGCCGGGACTGCTGGTCAAGCAGGTCGCCGAGGAAGCGATGGGCATTTACGTCCCCACCGGCCATGCCTGGGCCAAAGGCAGGCCGCTCACGCCCACGGACCTCCTTGCCAGCCCCTGGGTTTTCCGGGAGGAAGGCTCCGGCACCCGGGATTTCTTCCTCGCGGTGCTGGCGGCCCGCGGGATCGCGCCGGCGGCGTTGAAAATCATCCTCACCCTGCCCTCGAACGAGGCGGTCCGGGAGGCGGTGGCGGCGGGCGCCGGGGCCGCCTGCCTCTCCGCGAGGGTATGCGCGCGCGCCTGCCAGGCCGGGGCGCTCGCCCAGGCGAATCTCGATCTTCCTCCCCGTCTCTTCCATGCGGTTCGCCATCCGGAACGCTATGCCTCCAAGGCGCTGAGCGCCTTTCTGCACATGATGCGATCGGGCGCGCCGACCGAAGATCGGCTGAGGCCTGGCTGAACTTGCCCGATCGTCCTGGCCGCCTACCCTGGCGCGCTATCCTGGCGCGGCGTTTCCGCCGCATGCATCGAGCCATCGAAGGTGCTGCCGCACCGTCGGCCACTCCGCGGCAACGATGCTGTAAACCACGGTATCCCGCAGCCGCCCGTCCGGGCCGACCGCATGGCTGCGCAAAATTCCGTCCTGCCTGGCGCCCAGCCGCTCGATCGCCCGGCGGCTTCGCTGGTTGAAGAAATGCGTCCGGAATTCCACCGCGATGCAGTGCAACGCCTCGAACGCATGGGTGAGCAGCAGCAGCTTGCACTGGGTATTGCAGCCGGTGCGCTGCGCCGATTGGCGATACCAGGTGGAACCGATCTCAAGCCGCCGGTTCGCGGCGTCGATATTCATGTACGTCGTCATGCCAAGCGTCCCTCCGGTGTTCGCGTCGAACACGGTGAAGGGAAGCATGTGGCCCTGTTCGTGCAGGGTGAGCCGGCGCGCTATCTCCTGCTCCATCGCGTCCGGCGCGGGGATCGACGTGTACCAAAGCTCCCATAATCGCCCGTCCGCGACGGCTTGTTTGAGCGCCGGCGCATGCGCGGGGCGCAGCATTTCCAGACGGACACGATCGCCGGTTAGCGGAACGGGCGAAGGCCAGGTCACGAGAACGGCCGCGTCATGCGGCAGGCCGCAGCACGGTTTTCAGGTTCATGAACTCATGCAGCCCATAGGGGCCGAGTTCCCTGCCGTGGCCGGAGCGCTTGATTCCGCCGAACGGCGCCTCCGGCACCGAAGCCAGCATCTGGTTGATGGCGGTCATGCCCGCCTCGATATCGGCGATGAACCGCTCCTGCTCGCGCGGATCGCTGGTCCAGACCGAGGAGCCGAGGCCAAACGGAATGTGGTTGGCCAGGCGGATGGCATCGTCGATATCCGTGGCGCGGAAGACCATGGCGATCGGCCCGAAGATTTCCTCTTGCATCAGGGGGCTGTCCAGCGGGATCTCGGTCAGAATGCCGGCGGTGAGATAGGCGCCTGGGCCTGGCGGTTTTTCGCCGCCGCAAAGCAGTTTCGCGCCGAGGCGGGACGCTTCGGCAAGCTGGTCGAGCACGGTCTGCCGCTGCTCAAGGCTGGAAAGCGGCCCCATATCGGTGGCAGGGTCCATCGGGTCGCCCAGTTTCGTCGCCGCCATGGCGGCGGCGAATTTCTCCAGGAAGGGACCATAGATATCGGCATGCACGATCATGCGCTTGCCGCAGATGCAGGACTGGCCGGCGTTCTGGATGCGCGCCGTCACGGCCTGCTTCACGGCTTTTTCCAGATCGGCCGAGGGCATGACGATGAACGGGTCTGAGCCGCCCAGTTCCAGCACCACTTTCTTGAGCGCGCGCCCGGCCTGCTCGGCCACCTGGATTCCCGCCGCTTCGCTGCCCGTGAGGGTAACCGCGACGATACGGTCATCGGCGATGATCGGGGCGACGGCCGATGATTTGATTGCGAGGTTCTGGAACAGCCCCTCCGGCCCGCCGGCTTCCAGCACCATTTCCTCCATCAGCCGGGCAACCCCCTGCACGATGCTTGCATGCTTAAGAAGGCCCACATTGCCGGCGAGAATGGTGGGTGCCAGGAAGCGGACCGCCTGCCAGAACGGGAAATTCCAGGGCATGATGGCGAGCACCGGCCCCTGCGGCAGCCACTGCATTTCGGCGGTGCCGCCATTGGCCAGCTTCCGGTATTCCGGCTCCAGCATCGCCGGGCCTTCCTTGGCGTAATAGCGGAAGGCGGCGATGCATTTTTCAACTTCCCCAAGCGCGGAGGCGAAGGTCTTGCCCATTTCGTCCGTGGCCATCTTCGCCAGGCGTTTCTTATGCCTCTCGTAGGTATCGGCGATGCCGGAAAGCAGCCTCGTGCGCTCCGGCAGGCCGGTCTTGCGCCAGCCGCGATAAGCGGCCACCGCGCGATCCAGCCTGGCTTCCACCTCCGCGTCGCTCAGCTCCGGATAGGTCGCGAGCACCTCGCCGTTGGCGGGATTGATACTCTTGAACATTCTGCACCTCAGCTCGGATGAATAAGGGCCGACGCCCCGCCAGATAATCCCTGCGACCGGAGATGTCATACCAATCCGCGAAAACGCGGACTGGTATGCGCGCGGGGTTGGCGGGCGGCCGCGCGCGAAACCAAGCCTGATACCAGCCCGCCCACTGTCTGGAAGAGCCAATCAACTGGCGGGCTGGTATCAGGTGCCGGACGCTGAATCAACCGCACCGGACGGGCTACGCGCCAGCGGCAAACCGTGTTATCCAACCTGGCGTAATATTGGCGGCATTATGTCTTCTACTCAGGTTCCAAGCACGATTTCGCTTACACCCGAGCTTGCCGGGATGGTTGCCGATTGCCTGGCGCGGGGCGGCTATGCCGATGCGGAGGAAGTCCTCCGGGCCGCGCTGACAAACCTGCGCGCCGATCCGACGGCCGCCCCCGTATCCGGCTGGCCGATCGGCGGCGGCATCTGTGGCGGCCTGATCCGGCAGCTCGATTGGGAAAACAGCCCGATCGGCCCGATCGCCCGCTGGCCCGGCGCGCTGCGCGTCACGGTGGCGAATGTGGTGAACTCCCCGGTCGCCAAGGTTTTGATGTGGGGGCCCGAACATATCATCTTCTACAACGACGGCTATAGCGTCGTCGCCGGCGACCGGCATCCCTGGGCGATGGGCCGCCCGGTCGGCGAGGCGTTTCCGGAACTATGGTCCTGGAACCGGCCCATCCTGGAAGCTGGCATGCGCGGCGAGGTGATCTGTCACCTGGCCCAGCCGATACTCTTCCACCGCCCGGAAGGCCCGGAAACCCTGATCCTCGATCTGTTCTATACACCGATCTACGAGGATTCCGGGCGCGTCGGTGGGGTCATGTGCACCTTGATCGACAACAGCAAGCGGGTCGCGGCCGAGCAGAAGCTCGCCGCGCGCGAATCGGAGCTGCGCCGCATCACCGACGCGGTGCCCGTGCTGATCTCCTACCTCGACCGCGATTATGTCTATCGCTTCACCAACAGCCGCTATCTCGAATGGTTCGGGCTCACGCCCGAGCAGATGAACGGCCGCCGGATCGCGGAAATCTTCGGCGAGGATTTCTTTGCCGACCGGCGCGCCGACATCGACCGCGCGCTCGCCGGGGAGGCGTTCTCGGTCGAGCGGCTCCTGCCCTACCAGAATGGTCCGAAACGGCGTTGCGAGATTCGCTACATCCCCGATTTCGCGCCGGACGGCGGCATTCCGGGCACCTACATCCTCAGCCTCGACATGGAGGAACGCGCCGAACGCGAGGCGGCGCTGGCCGCCAGCAATCGCCGCTTCCGCACGGCGATGGATGCGGTGCACGGCGTGCTCTGGACCACCACGGCCGATGGCCAGATGCTGGCGGAACAGCCGGGCTGGAGCGGGCTTACCGGCCAGAATTACGACGAATATCAGGGCTATGGCTGGAGCGCCGCTGTCCACCCCGACGATATCGCGCCCACCCTCCGCGCCTGGCGCCGGGCCGTTGCCCGAAAATCCATGTTCGTGTTCGAGCACCGGGTCCGGCGCCAGGACGGCGCCTGGCGGAATTTCGCCATCCGTGGCCTGCCGATTTCCGACGCAACCGGCCGCATCGTCGAATGGGTCGGGGTTCATACCGATATCACCCAGCAGCGCGCCGCCGAGGTCGCCCTGCGCGAGCAGGCGGCGAACCTCCTTGTGGAGGTGGGCCAACGCCAGCATGCCGAGGAGCAACTCCGGCAGCTCAATGAAGGGCTGGAAGCCAGGGTGGCCGCCGAAATAGCGGAACGCCGGCGGACCGAGGCAAAACTCGCCCAGGCGCAGAAAATGGAAACCATCGGCAAGCTCACCGGCGGCGTCGCGCATGATTTCAACAACCTGCTTCAGATCGTCTCGGGCAATCTGCAACTGCTTGCCAAGGACGTGGCCGGCAAGCCCCGCGCCGAACAGCGCGTGGCCAACGCCCTGGCCGGCGTTGCCCGGGGCGCCAAGCTCTCCTCGCAGCTGCTGGCGTTCAGCCGGCGCCAGCCGCTCGAACCGAAGGTTGTCAATATCAGCCGCGTCGTGCGCGGCATGGACGAGCTGTTCCGCCGCGCGCTCGGCGAAGCGATCCAGGTGGAAACGGTCGTCGCCGGCGGGCTGTGGAACACCTTCGTCGATCCGGCGCAGATCGAAAACGCGTTGCTTAATCTCGTCATCAACGCCCGGGACGCCATGGAGGGCAACGGCCAGCTCACCATCGAACTCGGCAATGCCAGCCTGGACGACATCTACGCCGAGGAACATGATATCGAGCCCGGCCAGTATGTGATGCTGGCGGTCACCGATACCGGAAGCGGCATCGCGCCCGAGATCATCGACAAGGTTTTCGATCCGTTCTTCTCGACCAAGGGAGAACGAGGCTCGGGCCTTGGCCTTTCAATGGTCTATGGTTTCGTCAAGCAGTCCGGCGGCCACGTGAAAATCTACTCCGAACCGGGCCACGGCACCACCATCCGGCTCTATCTGCCGCGCGCCCACCCGGCCGAGGATGTCGAGGTCAAGCTGGCCGAAATCCCGGCCACCGGCGGCAGCGAGACCATTCTGGTCGTCGAGGACGATCCGGAAGTGCGGGCGACCGTGGTGGAACTGCTGACCGATCTCGGATACAGCGTGCTCAAGGCGGTCGATGCGGCGAGCGCGCTCAACGTGATCGAAAGCGGGGTCGCCATC
>JAJYAF010000123.1 GCA_021779655.1 Pseudomonadota bacterium | reverse complement strand
CCCGCATCTCGGCGCCGCCACCACCGAGGCGCAGGAAAACGTCGCCCTGCAGGTGGCCGAGCAGATCAGCGATTTCCTGCTCACCGGCTCGGTCAGCAACGCGCTGAACATGCCCTCCGTCAGCGCCGAGGAAGCGCCGCGGCTGCGCCCGTACATGGATCTCTGCCGTCTGCTCGGCGCCCTTGCCGGCCAGCTGACTCAGGCCAGGGAAGGCGTAATCCGGCGCGTGCTGATCGAGTTCGAGGGCGCCGCCGCCGAAATGAACCACCGCCCGCTCTCCGCGGCCGCGCTTGCCGGGCTGCTCGGCCCGGCGATGGAAGGCGTGAACATGGTCTCCGCCCCGGTGTTTGCGCGTGATCACGGGATCGAGGTCTCGGAAGCGAGCCACGACCGGCCCAGCGAATACCAGACACTGGTGCGCATCACCGTGACAACGGACGAGCATTCCCGCGCCGTTGCCGGAACGCTGATCGGCAATGGCAAGCCGCGGCTCGTGGAGATCAAAGGCATCAAGGTGGAGGCCGATTTCGCCCGCCACATGCTCTACGTGACCAACAAGGACAAGCCAGGATTCATCGGCCGGTTCGGCATGGTGCTGGCGGATGCCGGCGTGAATATCGCCACCTTCCATCTCGGCCGCGCGGCGGAAGGCGAGGATGCGATCTGCCTGATATCGATCGATGGCGATCTTCCGGCTGCCGTGCTGGAACAGATAAAGGCCCTGCCCCTGGTCATGCAGGCGACACCGCTGAGCTTCTGAGCGCAGGTTCCGGGTCCGCGTTTACAGCTTCGCTGCATCGCGGTAAAAAGGTTCTTCCCAGGAGTACGATGATGAATAATGCCGGAAAATTTTCCAAGGTGCCGGAAGTCACGCTTGTTTTCTGGATCATCAAGATCGCGGCGACGACGCTGGGCGAGACCGGTGGCGACACGGTGACCATGACGATGAACTGGGGTTATCTCGCCGGCACCGCCTTGTTCCTCGTGGTCTTCGCCCTGCTTGCCGGCGCCCAGATCTTCGCCTCCCGGTTCCACGCTTTCCTGTATTGGGCGACGATCATCGCCTCCACCACGTTCGGCACGACGATGGCGGATTTCGCCGACCGGTCGCTCGGCATCGGCTATACCGGCGGATCAGCACTGCTTTTCACCTGTCTGCTGCTCGTGCTTCTCGGCTGGTACCGCACGGAGGGCACGATTTCCGTGAACACCGTCACCTCCCGGCGGGCGGAGGCCTTCTACTGGGGTGCGATTACCTTCTCGCAGACCCTGGGGACGGCGCTCGGCGACTGGATGGCGGATACCGGCGGCCTCGGTTATCTGGGCGGCGCCGGTGTTTTCGCGGCGGCGCTCGTCCTGATCGCCGGCCTATACTTCCGGAGCAATATCTCGCGGGTCTGGCTGTTCTGGGCAGCGTTCGTCCTCACCCGTCCCCTGGGCGCGACCATGGGGGATTTTCTGGACAAGCCGGTCGCCCTGGGAGGGCTGGATTTCAGCCGCCCCGCCGCCTCCGGCATCATCGCGGCCTTCATCCTGCTCTGCCTGTTCGTGCTGCCGCAGCGGCCCGGCCGGCATCCGGGGGAGGCAAGCGCCTGAATCGGCTATCGGCAGTCGGCTATCGGCAGTCGGCTATCGGCAGTCAGCTATCGGCGCGGGGAAGCCAGGGAATCTGCGCGAAGACAATGCCCTCATCTTTCAGGGCTTCGGTTTCGGCTTCCGTGCTCTCGCCGTAAATCCCCCTCACCTGCGCTTCGCCGTTATGAATTTTGCGCGCCTCCTCGGCAAATTTCGGGCCGACATAGTCGCAGTTCTTTTCCACCTCCGCGCGCAGCTTCAGCAGCAGGGCGCGAACCTGGTCCGGTATCGCGCCGCCGGCCCGCTGGCCGCCGGGGGGCGGATGCCTCGGCTTATCCGGCACGGGCAGACCGGTATCCGCCTCGATCACCGGCGTGGAACCTTGGCGCTTCTTTCTGATACCCGGCGCCATCAGCGCCCGGCGGATTTCCGTGCCGCCGCAGACCGGGCAGGAAACCAGCTTGCGCCTCGCCTGCCGCTCGAAATTTTCGCTGTCCTTGAACCAGCCGTCGAACTGATGATCGGCATCGCAGCATAATTGGTAATGGATCATGATCGTTCAGGCGGCCAGCAGCGCGTCGAGCCGGCCGGCACGGTCCAGGGCGATAAGCTCATCGCAGCCGCCGATATGCGCGCCGTTGATAAAAATCTGCGGCACGCTGGTGCGGCCATGCGAACGGGCGGCCGCCTCCTGCCGAGCGGGTGAGCCGTGCGGCGCGTCGATCTCGGTGAAAGGCACACCTCTGCGGTTCAGCAGCGCCATGGCGCGGGCACAAAAACCGCAGCCGGACTGGGTATAGATTTCAATCTTCGGCATAAGTAAAACTCCCCAAAGCGCCCGACCCATCCGGGAAGCGCGGGATTTACAACCCGGCATCCGCGAGACCGGGTCAAACGCCCGTTGAATATCTCAAATACGCTAGAACGCGGCCGAAGCAAGCCTTGCGCTGACGCCAATCCCGCCGCTCAGGAGCCGTGATTCCTTGTGGAAAACAGTCGGTGCGTCCCTCAACCGCTTCACTGGCAGCAAGATTCACTGGCAGCAAGATTCACTGGCAGCAAGATTCACTGGCAGCAAGAGCGGAACCGCGAATGCCGCCGCCTATGTCTTTTCCTCGATCAGGGAGATATGCGCGCTGACGATCCTCCAGCCGAGCTCCGGAAACTTTACCCATACCTGCGTCTGGCGCCCCAGACGTGGCTCGTTCTCGCGGTTGAACTCCGTTGTGACGACACCATACTCGGCACCAAAGCTCGTGATCTGCGTATTGCGGAGCGTGCGCGGGGGTGAGCCCCCCACACGGGCGGCGCGGAAGGCGGCGATCTGCTCGATGCCGAAGGCGGCGCCGGCGTCGCCAAAACGCAGCGTCAGGGGCGATGGCCAGAAGAAGCCGTTAAGAGCGGCAAGATCGTTCGCCATCAGCGCGGCTTCATAGGCGCGGAATTGGGCGGTGAGCTCGGCGGCAATCGCCGGATCATTCACCTTCATGGCACGACCTTCGAGATGGCCACACCTACTTCCTCCAACCGCGCGGCGGCGGCCAGGGCAAGGGCCTCGCGGCCTGGAGCCGCAATGAGTTGGACGCCACGCGGCAGGCCAGGCGAGGCAACGGGCACGCACACGACCGGCAGGCCGATGAAGCTGATCGGTTGGGTGTAGAGTCCCATGTTGGGGCGCAGAGGCAGTTCTTCGCCGCCAATATTCAATGTGGGCTGGCCTATGAGCGGGGCCGTGCAGGGCGTGGCCGGGGCCAAGAGCAGGTCGTATCTCGCGAACAATTCCAGCGCCTGTTGCCGGAACCAGGCGCGGAAGCGCTGGGCCTGGTAAATGGTCTCGGCCGGCTGGAGAGCGCCCGCGAGCAGGCGCGGGCGGGTGGCGGGATCGAAATCCCATGGCCGGGCGATGAGGTCTTTCTTGTGTAACTGCCCGCCCTCGAAGGCGGTGATGCAGAAGGCGGCGGCACGGGCGCGCTGCGCCTCGGGCAGAAGGGCGCGCGCCGTGGCATTGAAGGCGGAGGCAACCTGGGCCACGGCCTCCAGCATCTCCGCCGCCGCGCCATGCTCGAACCAGCCGCCCAAGGTGGCGACGCGCGCGCCATTTATGCCCATGCCGAGATGCGGGGTGGCGCGGTCCTCGTCCTGGAGCAGATCGTAGGCCAGGGCGAGGTCGGCGGTCGAACGGGCGAAGGGGCCGAGATGATCGAAACTATCGACAAAGGGAAAGCTGCCCGCGCGGGCGATGCGCCCATAGCTGGGCTTGAGACCGAAAATGCCGCACAGGCCTGCGGGCACGCGGATGGAGCCGTTCGTATCAGACCCCAGGCTGAGCGGCGCGAACCCGGCTGCCACGGAAGCCGCCGAGCCGCCGGACGAGCCACCCGCGATGCGGGTTATGTCGTGCGGATTATGCGTATTGCCGTCGTGCGCGTTCTCTGTGACGAAACCGTAGGCAAACTCATCCATGTTCAACCCGCCGAGCAACACTGCGCCGGCAGCGTTCAAGCGCTGTATATGTGGGGAATCGGAAGCGGCGGGGCGGGCCGTGCGGCGGATTTTGGAACCCGCGCGGGTGGGCAGACCGAAGATGTCGAACAGATTCTTTACCGCGAAGGGTACGCCCGCCAGCGGGCCGGGGGCTTCGCCCTTGGCGATGGCAGCGTCGACCCGCGCGGCCTCGGCGGCGGCGCGGCTGAAGCATTTGTCGGTAAAGCAGTTGAGCGTGGGCTCCAGGCTCTCAATACGGGCGATATGGTCGGCCAGCGCCTCGGTGGCGGAGCATTGTTTCGCGCGGATCGCGGCGGCGAGCGCGATGGCGGTTTGTGTATGGGGGGTCATGGGCGGAAACGCGGCGCGGCTTCGGTCTCGTCTGGCAGGGCAAAGCCGGTGACAAGCGCCGCCTGGGCGCGCAGCACCGCCAGAGCCGCGAGCACCGGCTGCCTGTCCTCGGGCCGTATGGGAAGACCGAGGAGGGCGGAGGCGGCTACCAGATAGAGGGTCTGGTCTGTCTCTTGCGGTTCAAGCTCAGCCACGCCCGGCGCGCATCCGGCGATGGACGAAACGGCTCCATAGGCGTGTGCGGTTCGGCATTCATCAACCCCGGTGAAGGAAAATTCCAAGATTCACTGGATAGCGCAAGGAATGCGCCGCCTGCAACATGCTTCGCGGGCACTCAGGCGCGGGCGAGGCCAGAACCGGCGCCAATTGCCGTGTGCAGAGAACCGGCCAGCGCACAGAGCGCAACCTCGGAAAAAGCGGAGCCGAGCAGAGTGACCCCGAAAGGCAGTCCGGCGGGCGTGAAACCGGCGGGCACAGCGATGCCCGCGAGATCCAGCTGATTGACAAAGTTGGTGTACAGGCCAAGTTTTTCGTTGGCTTCCAGCGGTTCAGCACGCATCTCGGCCAGGCTTGGGTGGTAGGGGGCGGTGGGGAGGAGCAATATATCCACCCCGTCCAGCACAGCCTGGGCTTGGCGGCGCAGGGCCTGCACGCGGTGCTGCTCGGCGAATGCCTCGGCGGCGCTAAACCCGGCGGCCTTGTCGAGGATTGCACGCACGACGGGATCGATGGCGTCCGCATGGCGCGCATAGAAATCCGGTATGGCGGCGAGGCGCTCGGCGGCGAGGGGGCCGCCGTAAAGCGCCTCGGCCAGCGTGCGGAAAGGAGCATAGGGAATGGGCGTCAGTATCCAGCCCAAGGCGGTGGCGTGGTCGAGCGCGTTTTGGTAAAGCGCGGGGTAATCCGGGTCGTGGAAAAGGCGGT
The DNA here is from genome assembly GCA_021779655.1 of Pseudomonadota bacterium. The sequence continues at coordinate 1,246 of JAJYAF010000123.1, read as the reverse complement.
CCCCCGGCGCGAGGATGCCCGCGCGCGGGCGGGTTGGAAGCACTGCGTCGCGGGCGGGGCGGCCATAGGGATCTTGCCCGTCATCGCCCTGGACGGCGTGAAGCACGATCGCGCAATCTTTTGCCGTGTTGGCAAAGATGCTGACGCAGTCGAGGCTTTGGCAGGCGGGCACCATGCCGGTCGCGGGAATGCGCCCGATGCTGGGCTTGAGGCCGGCGATGTTGTTGAACCCGGCGGGGACACGCCCGGAACCGGCCGTATCCGTGCCGAGGGCGAAGCAGGCGAGACCGGCAGCAACGGCGACGGCGGAGCCTGACGACGAGCCACCCGAGACGTAATCGGCATTGAACACGCAGCGCGGCGCACCATAAGGCGAGCGGGTGCCGTTCAGCCCGGTGGCGAACTGGTCGAGGTTGGTCTTGCCGAGCATCAGCGCCCCGGCCGCGCGCAGGCGAGCAGTACTGGTGGCGTCCCGCGCGGGCATGTACGCGAAGCCTGGGCAAGCCGCCGAGGTAGGCAGCCCCGCCACGTCGATATTATCCTTCACCGCGTAGGGGATGCCATAGAGCGCCCTGCCTTGCGGTCCCTGAACATCCAGCAGGGCAGCTTCCGCAAGCAGGGCGGCGGACGGAGGACGCGTGATAAAGATGGCTTGATCGGGGCAGGCTTCGATTTTTTCCACCAGCGACATGACAAGCCGTGAAGGCGTCAGCGCGCCCGTGGCGTAGGCGCGCTGAATGGTTTCGATATCGAGGAGAACCGGCGTGGTCATTCCGCCGGGTCTTCGATGGGCATGAGATCGGCTGAAGGAACGGGTTCGGCGGAAGTCGTGCTCACCCCCCGGCCGAAGCCGATACAGAGCACGGCGAGAACCGCATAGCCCAGCGCGATGGGAGCGGAGTTGGCGAAGGCCAGCTTTGTGCCGTTGATGAAGCCAAAGAACGAAAGCACCGCGCCAATGGCGGCGTAGATGGCGGCCTTGGTGAATTCACGGTCGATGATGAAGGCGGCGATGGCGCCCAGGATAAGCCCAGCCAGCGTAGCGCCACCGCCGAACACCGCCATGCCCTGGTAGATGACCCCGTTGCCGGCGAGCTTGTCAAACCCAACGGCCGCCGCCGACGTGCCCGCGGCCCCCAAGGCCCCGTCAATCTGGTTTTGGCACCAGGAGGCGATATTGGGCAGCAGCGCCAGGATGACGGCGGGAGCATGGCGGGGCGGCGTCGCCTCGAACGCCTGCGCGCCG
>JAJYAF010000122.1 GCA_021779655.1 Pseudomonadota bacterium | reverse complement strand
GGCGAGGGGCCGGATGGGCGGATCTGGAGCCTGGCGCGGTTGCTGGGAGAGCTGGCCGAGATCCCAGGGTTGAGCCGGTTGCGCTATACCACATCGCATCCCTCCGACATGACCGAGGAGCTGATTCTGGCGCACCGGGACAACCCGGCGCTGATGCCGTTTTTGCATCTGCCGGTGCAATCGGGCTCGGACAAAATTCTGGCGGCGATGAACCGCAAGCATAAAGCCGATGATTTCAGGCGGATCGTGGCGCGGCTGCGCGAGGTGCGGCCGGATATGGCGTTCACCTCGGATTTCATCATCGGGCATCCGGGCGAGAGCGATGCGGATTTTGCCGCCACCATGGCGCTGGTGCGCGAGACGGGCTTTGCGCTGGCCTACAGCTTTAATTATTCCGCGCGGCCGGGCACCCCGGCGGCCGGGCTGGCGCAGATTGCCGATGAGGTGAAAAACGCGCGGCTTTATGAGTTGCAGGCGGAGCTGCGCCGCCAGCAGGATGCCTTCAACGCCGCCACCGTGGGGCTGAACACCCCGGTGCTCTTTACCGGGCTTGGCCGCCACCCAGGGCAGATTGCCGGGCGCTCGCTCTATGCGCAGCCGGTTGTTGTGGAGTCTGCGGTGGAACTGACCGGCGAAATTCACGCGGTGAAAATCACCCATGCCAATCCCAATTCACTCTTAGGAAGTTTGAACAAGGAGGTTCGTGCCGCTTGAGCCAGATCATCGCATCCACGTCTACCCAACCCGCCCCGCCCCAGCGGTCCCTCACCCTTACCTTTGGCGATAACGCGCTGCTCTCGTTGTTGCTGGGGGACCATGACCGGCATCTGACCCGGATCGAGCAGCGGCTCGGTGTGCGGCTGGCCTGCCGGGGGAACCGGGTTTCCATCACCGGCGCGCTTGAGCGGGTTGCCGCGGCGGAAGCGACGCTGGCGGCACTTTACCGGCAGTTGGAACGTGGCGAGATGATAGATGGGCCGAAGGTGGATGCGGTGATGCGCCTGAGCGACCCGGCGGCCGAGCCGCGGCTGCCGCTCTCGGATTTGCCCGCGATCCGCACGCGCAAAGGGGCGATTGGCCCGCGCAGCGCGGCGCAGACGGCGTATATTGAGGAGCTGGCGCGCCATGAGATGGTGTTTGCCCTGGGGCCCGCGGGAACGGGCAAGACCTATCTCGCGGTGGCGCAGGCGGTGGCGATGCTGACATCGGGCCGGGTGGACCGGATTGTGCTCTCCCGCCCGGCGGTGGAAGCCGGTGAGCGGCTGGGGTTTTTGCCGGGCGATATGAAGGAGAAGGTGGACCCCTACCTGCGCCCGCTCTACGATGCGTTGAACGATATGCTGCCCGGCGACCAGCTGACTAAGCGGATGACGACCGGGGAGATCGAGATCGCGCCGCTGGCGTTCATGCGCGGGCGGACATTGGCGCATGCATTCGTGATTCTCGACGAGGCGCAGAACACCACCCCGGTGCAGATGAAAATGTTCCTCACGCGCATGGGCGAGGGCACGCGCATGGTGGTGACCGGGGATCTAACCCAGATTGACCTGCCGGCCGGTACACGCTCGGGGCTGGCGGATGCGCTGGAGACGCTGGAGGGGGTTCAGGGGATTGGTGTCGCGCGGTTCAACAATGCCGATGTGGTGCGCCACCCGCTGGTCGGGCGGATTGTGGAAGCCTATGACCAGCGCCATGCCGCCGCGCGGGAAGCGGCGCGCGAACGGCACGGATAAAACGGATAGATGGAACCTGGAAGTTGTTACCCCTTCGGGGGCGAAGTTGTTATTATTGAGCGGCGCTGGAATTATTATGTGCGCGATGTGGCGCGCGTGGTGGCGCGCACGCTGCGCGCGGCGGGCTGCGAGGCGGATGTGGTGCTCACCGATGACCGCACCGTGCGGCGGCTGAACTGCCGCGACCGGGGCAAGAACAAGCCGACCAATGTGCTGACCTATGAGCAGCCGCCGGAGATTTTGCTGGCGTTGGGCGTGGTGCGGCGCGAGGCGGCGCGCGAGGGCAAGGCGGTGAGGGCGCATCTGGTGCATCTGCTGGTGCATGGTGCGCTGCATTTGCAGGGCTATGACCATCATCACGCGGGCGAGGCGCGGGAGATGGAGAGCGAGGAGACGAAAATTCTGGCGCGGCTGAGGGTGGCGAATCCATGGAAAAACCGATGAGCTCGGCATTCGGGCGGATTTTGAGCCGGTTGCGCAGTAGTGAGCAGTCAGTGCGCGAGTCCATCGCGGAGCTGGTGCAGGAGGCGGAGGTTGAAGACGCGCTGCACGAGGATGGCGAGGGGGTGGGCCTGAATTTGCAGGAACGCGCGCTGATCGCCAATGTGCTGCGGCTGCGCGAGATGAGCGCCGGTGATGTGATGGTGCCGCGGCCCGATATCATCGCGATGCGCGCCGATGTCAGCCTGGAGCAGGCGATAGAGCTGTTGCGCCAGGAGGGGCATTCGCGGCTGCCGGTGTTTCGGGAGCATCTCGATGATCTGATGGGCATGGTGCATATCAAGGATGTGTTCGCCTTCAGCGGCACGCCGGCGGAGTTTTCGGTGGAGAAAATCCTGCGCAAGCCGCTGCTGGTGGCGCCGCAGATCGGCGTGTTGGATTTGTTGCTGCAGATGCGCCAGACGCGCACGCATCTGGCGCTGGTGGTCGATGAATATGGCGGGATCGACGGGCTGGTGACGATCGAGGATCTGGTTGAGACGATTGTTGGCGATATTTCCGACGAGCATGATGAGATTGAAGGCCCGCTGGTGGTGGAGCGGGCGGATGGCGCGCTGGATTTGAACGCGCTGCTGCCGGTGGAGGAATTTGATGAGAAGATGGGGAAGGTGCTCTCCGAAGATGAGCACGAGGCCGATATCGAGACCGTGGGCGGGCTGGTGTTCAATTTGGCGGGGCGGGTGCCAGCGAAGGGGGAGATTATCGTGCATCCCTCCGGGGTTGAGTTTTTGGTGCTGGAGGCCGATGCGCGGCGGATACGCAGGCTGCGGGCCCGGCGGACGCTGCCGCAGGAGGCTGAGGAGCGCGCGGCGCGCGACGAGGGCTGAAGGGATGCTCCACGTGGAGCATTTGTGAGGATTTTGCTCTAACGCGATGTTAGTGCGGTTTTATTTTTTGCTTGCACCCCAATTTGTGCAGGTTTGGTTTGAATGTGCAATGATTTAGCGCGCGATAGGTTTGGGGTGACGCAAGAGCGCCCGCCGAATGCGCTAACCCTTTTATAAGAGGCTGATTCACGCTTTCGGTTGCCACGCTTGCGCGCGGCAGCCTCAAACGATCAGACTCTAGGTTTGGAGCGCGAAGATATGGAGATGCCGGCTCGCGCCGGCATGCTCCTGCGGATGTGAGGGCGGTTACACCAGTGCGGCGCAAAAGCGCTGGATGCGGGTGCAGGCTTCGATCAGCGCCTCGGTGGAGGTGGCGTAGCTGATGCGGAAGTGGTCCGGGTAGATGAAGGCGGAGCCGTGAACGGCGGCCACACCTTCTTCGTCCAGCAGGGCGATGACGAAGTCTTCGTCCGAGTTGATGGTGGCGCCTTTGGGTGTGGTTTTGCCGAGGCAGCCATGCATTCCTGGGAAGACGTAGAACGCGCCCTCAGGCTTGGCGCAGGTGAGGCCGGTGGCGGCGTTGAGCATGTCTACCACCAGATCCCGGCGGGCCTGATAGACTTTGACCATCTCGTGCAGGGCGTCTTCCGGGCCGTTGAGCGCGGCCACGGCGGCGGCCTGGCTGATGGAGGAGGTATTGGAGGTGGACTGGCTCTGCAATTTGTCCATCGCCTTGGCGAGGGCGAGCGGGGCGCCGGCGAAGCCGATTCGCCAGCCGGTCATCGCGTAGGCCTTGGAGCAGCCGTTCATGGTGACGGTGCGGTCATGCAGGCGGGGTTCGACCTCGACGATGGTGGCGGGTTTGAAGCCGCCGTAGGTCAGTTTTTCGTAGATGTCATCGGTGAAGACCCAGATATGCGGATGCTTGAGGAGAACATCGCAGATGGGGCGCAGCTCTGCGGCCGAGTAGGCGGCGCCGGTGGGGTTGTTGGGGGAGTTGAGGAAGACCCATTTGGTTTTTGGGGTGATGGCGGCTTCCAGGTCTTGCGCGCGCAGCTTGAAGCCGTTGTTCTGGCCGCAGGGGACGAAGACCGGGGTGCCTTCGGCGAGGGCCACGATATCAGGGTAGGAGACCCAGCAGGGGGTGGGGATGATGACCTCATCGCCCGCCTGAACGGTGGCCAGCATGGCGTTGAAGATGACCTGCTTGCCGCCGGTGGAGACGATGATTTCCTCCGGTTTATAGTCTAACCCGCTGTCGCGCTTGAATTTTGCGGCGACGGCGCGGCGCAGGGCCGGGGTGCCGGAGACGTCTGTGTATTTGGTGTCGCCCGCGTTGATGGCGGCGATGGCGGCCTCTTTGATGTGCGCGGGCGTATCAAAATCGGGCTCGCCGGCGGAGAGGCTGATGATGTCGCGGCCTTCAGCCTTGAGCGCGCGCGCCTTGGAGGAGATGGCGATGGTCTGGCTCGGGCTGATGCGGTTCAGGCGGTCGGCGATAAGGGTCATGCTCAAAGTCTCTGCTGTTAATGGGCGGGACGACATTAAACCTGCGTCCGGCGGCACGCAAATGCCGGTTTTGAGTTACATTCTGTAACAATGCGTGCGCCTTGCGGCGCGGCGGGGAAGAGCATAGGGCGCTGATACGTCATCCGCGCGGGAAGCCGGCGGGTGGCGGCCTCGATCCTTAATACCGGGACCGCCTTATCTGGCGGGACCACTCAGGAGAATTTGCATGAAGGTTATCCAGATTTCCCGGCGCCTGTTGCCGGCGCTGACGTTTGCTTGCGCCATGGGCGTTGCCCCGCTCGCGATGGCGCAGACCGCTGCCGCGCCTGCCGGTACGATGGCGCCGATGGCCGCTCCCGCGGCTGCGGCCGCCACCATGGCCCCCGTTGCCGCCGCCAAGCCGGTTGCTGGCAAGCTGACCAAGGCTGAGAAGTTCAAGACCGAGGCTGCCGCCCGGGCGAGCTGCCCGGGTGACACGGTTGTGTGGAGCTCCATGACCAAGAGCAAGGTGCTGCACACATCGCGTTCGAAGTATTTCGGCAAGACCAAGCATGGCGTTTTCGTGTGTGAGAAGACCGCGGAAGCGGCCGGGTATCACCTCGCGAAGAACTAAGAGGTTTATGCGGATCAGGGGGGCTGAGGCGCCCCTGATTTGCGGCGGGCCGGTTTTTTGACTACCCAGGCGGCGCAAATGACCGCTTGAGGAGTGATGAATATGTCAGAAGCCAATATTGTTACCTTGCCGTCCGGCATTAAAATCCAGGACCATGTGGTGGGCACCGGCGAGAGCCCGGCCAAGGGCCAGATGGTGACGGTGCATTACACCGGCTGGCTCGATGAGAGCGGTGCGAAGGGCAAGAAATTCGACTCCTCGCGTGACCGCGGGCAGCCGTTCAGCTTCAAGCTTGGCGTTGGCCAGGTGATTTCGGGCTGGGATATCGGCGTTTCCACGATGCAGGTGGGCGGGCAGCGCACGCTGATCCTCCCGGCCGAGCATGGCTATGGCCAGCGCGGGGCTGGCGGGTTGATCCCCCCCGGCGCGACGTTGATTTTTGACGTGGAACTGATCAGCTTTAAATAAGTTTGGACTCTTCGGCGCCTGATCAGGCTGACATGAGGAGGTCTGATGAGCGATTTTGACGAGGCTTGGCGCCGCTGCCTGGAGGGTCTGGAAAAGACCGGCCGGCGGCGGCGTTTGCGCGATGTGGACCGGCTGGGCGATGGGCGCGTGGATTCGGGCGCGGGGCCGGTGCTGGATTTTTCCTCCAATGATTACCTGGGGCTCTCGCACCATCCGGTGCTGATAGAGCGCGCGTGCGCGTATGCGCGGCGCTGGGGGGCGGGGGCTGGGGCGTCACGGTTGGTTTCGGGGAATTTGCTGCCGTTCGGGGAGATCGAGGCGAAGATCGCGCGGGGCAAGGGGGCTGAGGCGGCTCTGGTGTTTGTCTCGGGCGTGCAGGCGAATGTGACGCTGTTGCCAGCACTGCTGGATGCGAAGGTGCTGGGCGGCGAGCCGCTGGTGTATGCGGACCGGCTGAACCACGCGAGCCTGATTCAGGGCTGCGCGGCGGCGGGGGTGCGCCAGATACGCTTCCGGCACAATGATTTGGAGCATCTGGAGGCGTTGTTGGCGCGCGATGAGGCGCTGGCGCGGCCGCGGGTGATTATCACCGAGAGTGTGTTCAGCATGGATGGCGATTGCGCCGATGTGGCGGCGCTGGCGGCGTTGGCGGAAAAATACGGGGCGTTTTTGTATCTGGACGAGGCGCATGCAACCGGGGTGATGGGCCGCGATGGGTTCGGCCTGGCGCATGGGCTGCGCAATGCGCTGGTGATGGGCACGTTCAGCAAGGGATTGGGCGGGTTTGGCGCTTATGCGGCGTGTTCGGCCGTGTTGCGGGAGTATCTGGTGAACCGCTGCGGCGGGGTGATTTATGCGACAGCGCTGCCGCCGGCGGTGCTGGGGGCGATGGAGGCGGCGCTGGATATGATCCCCGAATTGGGCGCGGCGCGCGCCAGGGTGGCGGGGCAT
>JAJYAF010000121.1 GCA_021779655.1 Pseudomonadota bacterium | reverse complement strand
CTTTTCAGATGCTTAAGGGCTGCATCCGTCAACATTTCGCACGCCTCCGCTAAAAAAGACCGTCAGGCCATTTTCCAGCATCCTCGTGACAGAAATCCTTTTTCTTTCAGCATATTAGCTCTGAAAAAAGACCGTCAGAGGGCGCTCTGACCCTGACGGTATCGAGCCAACTCGAATTGTGCAATGGGAAAGGAGACCGTCAGACAGTCCGTCAGATACCGTCTCTGCCGGCCGATAGTCCCCGATGGGTGCCGGATGATTTATTGTTATTTATCAGTGGCTTGTGTAGGTTTACGGGATACTGCGGGATACCCTGGGATGGGCCAAAATCATTCCCACTCGATTGTCCCGGGCGGTTTGCTGGTAATATCATAGGTTACTCGGTTGATCCCGCGCACTTCGTTAACAATGCGATCCGAAACACGGGTCAGGAAGGTAATGTCGAACGGATAAACATCGGCCGTCATGCCGTCAGTGCTGGTTACCGCGCGCAACGCGCAGACCTGGTCATAACTGCGCCCGTCGCCCATAACTCCCACCGATTTCACCGGCAGCAGCACCGCAAAAGCCTGCCAGATGGCATCATATAACCCAGCGTTGCGAATTTCCTCCAGGTAAATCGCATCCGCCTTCCGTAAAATTTCCACTGCCGGTCGCGTAACTGGTCCCAGGATACGGATGGCAAGCCCGGGGCCGGGAAATGGATGGCGGCCGATGATGGCTTCCGGCAAGCCAAGCTCGCGGCCAAGCGCGCGCACCTCGTCCTTGAAAAGTTCGCGCAACGGCTCAAGCAATTTGAGTTTCATGCGCGCGGGAAGCCCGCCGACATTGTGATGCGATTTGATGGTCACGCTCGGGCCGCCCAAGGGCGAGACGGATTCGATCACATCCGGATACAGCGTGCCCTGCGCCAGAAATTTTGCGCCGCCGATCTTCGCGGCTTCCTCATCGAACACGTCCACGAACAATCCGCCGATGATTTTGCGTTTATCTTCCGGATCAGTAACATTTTCAAGCCGGGAGAGAAACAATTCAGATGCATCGCGATGGATCAGCTCAATATTGAAGCGGTCTCGGAAAATCTCCACCACCTGTTCGGCTTCCCCGGTCCGCAGCAACCCGTGATCCACGAAGATACAGGTGAGCTGATCACCGATCGCTTCGTGAATCAGCGCCGCGGCCACCGACGAATCCACGCCGCCGGAAAGCCCGCAAACCACTTTGGCCGAGCCGACCGCCGCGCGGATTTTGGCTTTCGCATCCTCGCGGAAGCTCGCCATCGTCCAGTCCCCGGCGCAGCCGCACACCTTGTATGTGAAATTGCGCAAAAGCTGCGCGCCATGCGGTGTATGCACAACCTCGGGATGAAACATCAGGCCATAGAACCGCCGGCTGTCATCGGCGATCAGGCAATAGGGCGCGCCTTCCGAAACGGCGACGGTGCGAAAGCCCGGCGGCGGTGCCGAGATATGGTCGCCATGGCTCATCCATACCTGCTCGCGCGCTCCCACGGCCCAGGCGCCCTCGAACAATGCGCAATCCTCGACGATGTCGACATAGGCGCGGCCGAATTCACGAATCTCGGCGCCGCGCACCTTGCCGCCAAGCTGAGCGCAGAGCGTCATCTGACCATAGCAGATCCCGAGGATCGGCACGCCTGCCACAAAAATCTCCTCAGGCGCGCGGGGCGAGCCGGGGTCGGACACACTGGCCGGGCCGCCGGAAAGAATAATGCCCCTGGGCGCGAAAGCGGCGATTTTATCAAACGGCGTGTTGAAGGGCCAAATCTCGCAATACACGCCCGATTCACGAACACGCCGGGCGATGAGCTGGGTCAGCTGGCTGCCGAAATCCAGGATGAGAATTTTCTCGTGGTGCATGAGCGCTTGCAGCATAGGGATCATGCGAGGACAAGCGGAAAAATAGCCTCGCGGCGTGGCCTACACCGTTTCGTTAATCAGGCGTGCGATCGGATCCCAGGCGTAAGCGGTTTGCGGAATTTCCGATCCGCCAACGCGGGTCATGCTCATCGCCGCGCGCTTGCCACCCAATCGCTCGTAGAAGAAGATTGCGGGATTGTCGCGCAAGACCCAGGCAAAGGCCGATTTACAACCTATCGCCGCCAGATGCTGGGCAGAAGCATGCAGCAGCATCCGGCCGAGCCCGTTCTCCTTCCAGTCGTCCAGCACATAAAGCGTTTCCACCTCCCCTTCGGCCACGCCGCCACGGTTGCGTCGAGCGCTGGAGAACCCCACAACGTGAGTGCCGCCAGAAGCTTCGGCCGCGGTCAGCACGGCGACATGCACCCCAAACCCGGCGCGGATCACCCGTTCGTAATAGGCGCTCTGCCGGGCGACGGAGAGGCCGGCGAGGAAGTCATCGGGCAGCACGCCGGCATAAGTGCTGCGCCAGCTGGAAACGTGCACCGCGCCGATCCCCGGCGCGTCGGAATGCCGCGCGCGACGGATCGCGATCATGCGGCTCTCTCCAGAACGGCGGCAAAAAACCCGTCCGTCCCGTGCTGGCGCGGGGTCAGGCGCAGCACCCGCCCGTGCAGGACGGGCGGTAGCGGATCGCCGATATCCACACGTCTGAAAACCGGATGCCGCGATAGAAAAGCCTCCACCTGCGCCTCGTTCTCCTCATCCAGTAGCGAGCAGGTCGCGTAAATGAGCCTTCCGCCCGGCTTCACAAGCCGCCGCGCCTGGTCCAGGATCAGCGCCTGCTTGGGTATGATCTCAGCAAGGTCGGCCTCCTTCAAGCGCAATTTTGCATCCGGGTTGCGCCGCCAGGTGCCGGTGCCGGTGCATGGCGCATCAACCAGTACCCGATCGAATTTTTCTCCTTGTCGTTTCAGCCATTTATCGCCCGGCTCAAGCAGATGCCGTTCCGCATTATGCACGCCGGCACGCCGCAAGCGCTTGATAGCATCGGCAAGCCGTGGCTCCGAGACATCGCAGGCAACGATATGGCCGCGGTTGCCCATGCTCATTGCAAGGGCAAGCGTTTTTCCTCCAGCCCCGGCGCAGAAATCGGCGACGCGCATGCCCGGTCTGGCGCCAGCCGCAAGCGCGATCAATTGGCTGCCCTCGTCCTGAATCTCGATACCGCCATTCTGAAAAATTTTACTTCCCGTCACCGCCTGGCGGCCGGCAAGGCGCAAACCCCAGAGGCTGTAGGGGGTAGGCACTGCCTGTAATTGCTCCGCGGCCAGGGCGGCAATCGCGTCCTCGCGGCTGAGTTTCAGGGTGTTGACCCGCAAATCGAGCGGGGCGGGTTCAGCAAGCGCCCGCAATTCCGCACCCAGCGCCGCACCAAACCGGGCCTGCAAACGCGGCAGCACCCAATCCGGCACTTCATGGCGCACCGCGTCCGGCATATCCGGATGCTCGGCGGTATGGCCCGCGAGCCTCTCCAGAACGGCGAGTTCGCCCGGCTGCAACGGCGCGGCGCCGTAGCGTCCGCCAAAGAATGCCTCTGCCACCTTTTTTGGCGTCGCGCCGGAGAGTACGGCGCGGGCCGCAAGCAGCAGCCGCGGGGTCGGGTCTGCCCCCACGCGCTCCAGCCACCAGCCAAGGTGCCGCCGGGCGCGCAGCACGCCCCAAACCAGGCCGCTCACCTCCCGCCGGTCCCCGGAGCCGATGAAGCGCCTGGCACGAAAGAAGGCAGTGGCCACCGCATCCGCGGGCCGCGCATCGGCGGCGATCGCGCTGAGAAGCTCAATCGCGGCGGCGAGTCGCGCGGCCGGCGTCATGCCGGGATCTGTTCTTTTTCAAAGGAAAAAGAATTTGCCCACCGCATATTAGTCCTGCCGGTAGTTCGGCGCCTCGCGGGTGATCGCCACGTCATGCACATGGCTCTCGCGCAGGCCGGCACCGGTGATCCGGCGGAATTTGGCCATGGTCTGCAACGCTTGCACCGTTGCGCAGCCGGTATATCCCATGCCGGCGCGCAGACCGCCGATGAGCTGGTGCACCACGGCGGCCATCGCCCCCTTGTAAGCAACCCTGCCCTCGATCCCTTCCGGCACCAGTTTCAGCGTGTCTTTGATTTCCTGCTGGAAATAACGGTCGGCGGAGCCGCGGGCCATTGCGCCCAGGCTGCCCATCCCGCGATAGGATTTATAGCTCCGTCCCTGGTATAGAAACACCTCTCCGGGAGCTTCATCGGTCCCGGCCAGCAGGGATCCGACCATGACGGAATCGGCGCCGGCGGCGAGCGCCTTCACCAGGTCGCCGGAGATGCGGATACCGCCATCCGCGATGGCCGGAATGTCGTGCGCACGGCACACGGCGGCGGTTTCCAGCACGGCGGAGAATTGTGGCACGCCTACACCCGCCACCACCCGCGTGGTGCAGATGCTACCCGGCCCGATGCCGATTTTCACCGCGTCCGCTCCGGCATCGATCAGCGCCTTCGCGCCATCCGGAGTGGCGACATTGCCACCGATGATCTGCACGGCATTGGATGCTTTCTTGATCCGCCTCACGGCGCGCAGCACGCCATCGGAATGGCCATGGGCGGTATCCACGACGACAACGTCCACCCCGGCATCGATCAGCGCCGCGGCGCGTGCGGCGCCGTCATCACCCACGCCGGTAGCCGCCGCCACCCGGAGGCGGCCCAGCTCGTCCTTGTTGGCCAGCGGATGCGCCTGCGCCTTGTCCATGTCCTTCACGGTGATCAGGCCGACACAGCGATATTCGTCATCCACCACGAGCAGCTTCTCCAGCCTGCGCCGATGCAGCACAGCCCGGGCCTCTTCGGGCGACGCGCCGGCCGTGATGGTGGCGAGGTTATCCCGGGTCATCAGTTCGGAAACCGGGGTATTCGGGTCCGTGGCGAAGCGCATATCCCGGTGGGTGAGAATGCCGGCCAACCGGCCGCTCCCCCGTTCCACGACCGGAAAGCCGCTGATCTTATGCGTCTGCATCAGGGCTTGCGCATCCGCGAGCGTCTGGTCCGGATGGATCGTCAGCGGGTTCACCACCATGCCGCTTTCGAACTTCTTCACCCGGCGAACCTCCACGGCCTGCTCCTCAATGGTGAGATTCTTATGAATTACGCCAATGCCCCCCTGCTGCGCCATGGCAATCGCCATCGCGCTCTCGGTCACCGTGTCCATGGCCGCCGAGATGAGCGGAATATTGAGCCGGATGCTCCGTGTCAGCCGGGTGCTTGTGTCCACCAGAGTCGGCTGCACCTGCGAATAGCCGGGGACGAGCAATACATCGTCGAAGGCAAGCGCCTCGGCGATGCGGGAATATGTGTCTGGGGAAGCCATGGCCCGCGCTTTCAATTTTAGACCTTGGCGATTCTCAGTACGCGCCGGGTATGGCGAAAGCAAGCACCCCCCGGCGGTAAGCTGTCCTGCAACGCTACCGGTCGATTGTCGCCATTCGCTGCGCGGTATAGCGGGGGCCGGAAATCTTATCCGGCGCCAGCGCCGAATCCAGCGACGCGATCTGCGTCCGGCTCAGGGTAACGGATGCCGCGCCGAGATTTTCCTCCATATGCGCGCGTCGCTTCGCTCCGGGGATCGGCACGATGTACTCGCCTTTCGCAAGCAGCCAGGCAAGGGCAATCTGGCTCGGCTTCGCGTTGTTGGCGGCCGCGATCTCCCGCACGATTTGAACCGCCGCGACATTGGCGTCATAATTGCTGCCCTGATAGCGCGGGTCATTGTGGCGGCGGTAGTCGTCCGCCGGGTACTCTTCCGCCCGCTTCACCTGACCGGTCAAAAACCCGCGGCCAAGCGGCGAAAAGGGCACGAGTCCGATCCCAAGCTCCCGCAGGGTCGGAATGATCTCGATCTCGAGATTACGCTCCCACAGCGAGTATTCGCTCTGCAAGGCGGAGACGGGTTGCACGGCATGGGCTCGGCGGATCGTGGCGATGCCCGCTTCGGAAAGGCCGAAATAGCGCACCTTGCCCGCCGCAATCAGATCCCGAACGGCGCCGGCCACATCCTCTATCGGCACCTTCCTATCCACGCGGTGCTGATAAAGCAGATCGATGTAGTCTGTGCGCAGCCGCTTCAAACTGGCATCGGCCGCCTGACGGATATGCTCCGGCCGGCTATCGAGCCCGGTGACCTTGCCGGCCTCCATGCGAAAGCCGAATTTGGTGGCAATCACCACCTGCCGGCGCTTGCCCTCCAGCGCGCGGCCCAGCAGTTCCTCATTGGCGTAAGGACCATACACCTCGGCGGTATCGAAAAAGGTGCAGCCAAGCTCTATCGCACGGTGCAGCGTTGCGACAGATTCCGTTTCCTCGGCCGGACCATAGGACTGGCTCATGCCCATGCAACCAAGCCCAAGCGCCGAAACGGTCAATCCCTGGTTACCGAGTTTGCGTGTGTTCAATGTCATGCCGCCGGAACTCCCGATGGTGGAAAACGTGAAAGTACATGGCAATGAGGTCGCGGCACAACACCCGCCCGGGCCGGCTGAAAAACCCGGCTGCCAAAATGTCATATAATTGCAACTGAACCGGTGTCGCCTTTGCAATCCGCTTCAATTAGAGCGGCAATGTGCGAGCCATCGGGTGCAGCAAGCGCCGATGGCGGTCGCCGTAACAGGGATTTCGCGAAGAGGAATTCACCCGTGCAACCAGATA
>JAJYAF010000120.1:638-6727 GCA_021779655.1 Pseudomonadota bacterium | reverse complement strand
TCGCGGTCAGCCCGAAGGCATTCAGCAGCCCGAGCGGCAGCGTCGCCAGCGTGATGACCAGCGCGATGAGGCTGGACATCAGAACCGCGACATGCGGCGTCCGATGAACCCGGTGCACCGTTCCCATGGAGCCATGCAGGAACTGGAACCGCCCCATGGAATAGAGCATCCGCGAGCCCGCGTTGATACAGGCGAGCGCGCAGGCAAAGGAGCTGACCATGGCCGCGAAATAAACCACGCCCGCGGCCCAGGGCAGCCCCGCCTTGCTCGTCATATCCGCGAAGGGAGAGGTCGAACTGGCGATCGCCGCCGCGTCGTTATTCATCCCCAGCATCATGCAGTAGGCGATGACGGTGAAGAAAATCCCGGCGACCGTCGCGCTGCCGATCACCGCGACCGGCACATTGCGATGCGGGTTCGCGGATTCCTTTGCCAGCGTGGCGGCGCTTTCAAAGCCCGCGAAACTGAACACCGCGAAGACCAGCGCCGAAACGGTGCCGCCAAACCCCCTGGGGAAGGTGAATTGCGCGGGATCGGCCACCGCCCCATGCTTGCCGACGACCATGGCCGTGATGACAACGATGATCCCGCAGGAGACCGATTCGCAGGCCACGGCAATGCGCGAGGACATCTTGATATCCCGGTACGCCGCAAACGTCACCATACCGAGATAAATCACCGCGATGACCGCCTGCTGCGCGAAGCTGATGGAAATTTTGAAGACGGCGAGAAGATTTTGCAGAAACAGTGGAAACCCGAGGACCACGGCGGCCGCCGTGACGATATATCCGAGGATCATGGCCCATCCGGTAAGCGCTCCTGCCAGCGGCCCGAAATTGCGGCCGACATACACGAAATAGGAGCCCGCTTCCGGGTGTCTTCGCGCCAGCGCGGCGATGCAGCCGCCGACGAAGACCAGTCCGATGGTGGCGATCAGATAGCTCGCGAACGCATTCACGCCGGCCAGGCTGGCGACCACCGAAATATTCAGCGCGGGCGTCAGGGTGGGCGCGGCATTGGCGACGGATTGCCCGATCATTTCAATCGCGCTCAGCGTGCCGCGCTTCAGTTGCGCGGGCGGGGCGGCGGCGATGTCGGCGGTGGCTGCCATGTTTCAGCATTCTCCTCGCACGGCGTGCCGGGCCGGGCCGGGCCGGGCCGGGCCAGGCCGGGATCGAAAGCGCCGGATACCTGCACTATTCCGGCGCCTGCTCCAAGGCAAGGCTCGCCTCGCGCCGCAACGCCCGGTGCAGCTGTGCCGCAATGGCGTGGACCCGGCGAGGCGCCGCCACCAGCATCACCGCCGCGAAGCCGGACGCGGCGGAGACAATGGCAAGAAAAAGCTGCGCGAAAAGCGAAAGACCGGGAAGCATGACGAGCGCGGCATGGCCGAGCGCCCGCCCCGCGAGCAGGGCGATGAACGGCAACACCAGAAGCCGGGCCAGACCGCCGGCCGGGCGGTTGAGCCCGAGCTTCAGGGCCGGGATAAGCAGGCCGGCCGAAACCAGCCCGCGCGCGGCCAGCGCCCAGGCGAGCACGAGCAGCCCGCCGGGCGCCGCGAACCAGACTGTCACCAGGATGATCGCGGCATTCGCGAGCGCGAACCAGCCGACCGTCCGGGTCCGGCTTGCGGCGGTGAGCAGCGGGTTGATCATGCCGTAGAAAGCCGTCACCGGCGCCATCAGCGCGATGATGGAAAAAACCGGCACCGCTTCCGCCCAGCGGGGGCCGAACATCAGGAACACCAGGGGGCGCGCCGCGGCGCCGGCCACGGTCGCGGCGAGGAACATGGTCACCGAGAGCGCATCCAGCATGCGGCGGGTCATCTCGAAGCGGCGCGCCTCATCGGCGCGAACGGCGACGAAGACCGGAAGGAAGACCTTGCGCGCCGGCGTGAAGGCGATCTCCTGCAACACCTCCACGAGCCGTTGGGCGATGCGAAACTGCCCCACATCGGCGGCGCTCATGCGCAGGCCGATCAGCATGACATAGCCGGTGATCGAGAAATAATCGACGATCGCGGCCTGCATAAGCGGCAGGGAAAACCGCAAGGAGCGCCGCAGCGCGGCAGGCGCGGGCGGCAGCGGCGGAATCCAGCGCGCCACCCAGCACGCCGCCACGGCGAAGAAGAACGTGCCCGCGATACGCTGGTAGACAAGGGCATCGACGCCCTTGCCCAGAAGCGCGAAAGGCAGCGCGACCAGCCCGCCCGCAACCGTACTGCCGAAGGACATCATGCCGATCGCGCGGAAGCGGAACGCGCTTTCAAGCCGCGCGGCCGGAACCACCACGAAACAGGTCGCCACGACATTCAGCGCCAGGGTTTGCAGAACGAAGCGCAAGGCGGGCTGCTCGTAGAGCCGCGCGACGGCGGATGCGCAAGCCAGCAGGGCCAGGGCGAAAAGGAGCGAGGCAAGCAGTTGCGCCCAGAACGCGCCCGCCTCCGTTTCCCGGTCTCCGGGACTGGCCTGCACCTGCTCCCCGGCGCCGCCCACGGTGACCATGCGGACGAGATCGGCGATGGCGGAGCCGATCGCCACCACGCCGACCGTGGAAGCCGGAATGAAATGCAGCAGGATGCTCAGGATGACAAAGCCGAAACCGCGCTCCACCAGCACCGTGGCGAAGTTCCATGCCGTGCCCCGTGCCGCGCCCCGCGCCAAGCTCATCGCTGAAATCCCTCGGGCGCGCTTCTACCACTGATTGCACCGGCGTAAAATTTCACGAAAGGAACAGCCCGAGCAGCGCGGGCAGCAGCGCGGCGGGCATCGCCAGCAACCCAAGCCTGAAAAACTGCCACGCCGTGACGGCGATATTCTCCCGGCGCAGGGCGGCAAGCCACAGGATGGTGGCAAGCGAGCCGGTGACGGAGAGATTGGGCCCGATATCGACTCCCAGCAGAACCCCGGCCAGGACACGGTGCGGCAATCCGGCCGCCGCCTCGCCGGCGGCCAGCCCGGCGGGAAGGTTGTTCACCAGATTGCAGGCATAGCCGAGCGCGATGCCGCCACCCCAGAGGGCGCCGGCCGGATTTCCCCGCGCGAGGGATCGCATCAGCGCGGCCAGGCTGGCGAGCGCGCCGGTCTGCGCCAGGGCCCGCACCAATACGAACAGGCCCGCGACGAGCGGCAGCACGCTCCAGGAGATCTGCCGGAGCACCGGCCAGGGGATACGCCGCCGGGGCACCCACAAGGCCGCCAGCGTCACGGCGCCGGCGCAGAAGGTGGGCAGGCCAAGACGCAGGCCAAGGCCGGATACCAGCAGGAGCAGCGCCGCCATGCCGGCAATCCCGGCGGCGGCCGTTTTGCCCCCGGCGGAAAGCGGGGCTTGCGGGATCTCCTGCCGCAACCGCCCGGCGAGCGCCCGCCGCTGGGTGAAGCGCAGCACGGCCCAGGTGCCGGCGATGGAGAGCAGCGAGGGCAGGGCGAAACGCGGCAGCCATTGAGCCAGCGGCGGCATGTTGCCGCCGTAGAGTACGAGATTTGCCGGGTTGGAAATCGGCAGCACGAACGAGGCGGCGTTGGCGACCAGGGCGCAGATCAGCAGGAAAGGAAGCCGGTTTTCGGCGCCCGCGGCGCGGGTCACCGCCGCCACCGCCGGCGTGAGGACCACGGCGGTGGCATCGTTGGAGAGAAAGACCGTGACCAGAACGCCAATGAGATAGATCAGCCCGAACAGCCGCCGTGGCGAGCCATGGGCCATCCTGGCGGCATGGGCGGCCAGCCAGTCGAACAACCCTTCCTCGCGCGCCAGTTCGGTCAGCAGCATCATGCCCGCGAGAAAAAGATACACATCACAACCCTGGGCGATGCCACGCAGGGCGTCGGAGCCTGGAAGCGTCCCGAGGATCGTCAGAAGCAGGGCACCCGCCACGGGCCAGACCGCCTCCGGCCATCCCATCGGGCGCAGGATCAGGCCGGCGATGGAGAACGCGGAAACACTCCAGATTAAAAAATTCGCGGTCAAGGACAAAACCTGTTGCGGGGCGGAATTCGCCATATCTGTAGTCGCAAGGGTTTGACAGTCCCGGGGCAATCTATGCGGCAAATCTATGCGGCGGATTTATGCGGCGGAGGCAAGGCATGGCGGATGAGGACCGTTTCGGGCTGCAACGCTTCGTCACCGCGCAGGCGCCGGTGCTCGCCACCGCGATGCGGGAGCTGGCGGAAGGCACGAAGCGCAGCCACTGGATGTGGTTCGTGTTCCCCCAGCTCGCGGGCCTCGGCACAAGCCCGATGGCCAGGCGCTACGCGATCAGCGGCGAGGCGGAAGCCCGCGCGTATCTCGCGCACCCGGTGCTCGGCCCGCGCTTGTTGGACTGCACGCGGCTCGTGAACGCGGTACAAGGGCGCAGCGCCGGGGAGATCTTCGGCTATCCGGACGATCTGAAATTCCGCTCCTCCATGACCCTGTTTCATCTCGCAGACCCTGGCGTGCCGGAATTCCACGAGGCCCTGGCCAGATTTTTCCACGGCGAGGGAGATCCGTTAACGCTTCGCAAGCTTGCGGCTTTTTAATCGGAATGTCCGGATGGCGGCATGGCCAGACCGCGCGGTATCGGCGTTAAATTGGTTCTTCGCCGTCAAACCGCCTCATTCGGGCCGTATCCATCCTGCCAGGATGACCAGAACGGGAAAGGAATAGCTTGATGCGCACGCTGGCGGTGGCCTTGTTGATCTTGTCTCCGTTCATCGCGCTCGCGCAGAGTTATCCTCTGCATCCGGCACTCGCCGCCGTCAGCCGCGATACGTTGCAACTCGCCCAGGGTCTTTTCGCCGATGCGAGCATGAGAATGGCGGACATGATGCGGGCCGTGCAGGCGGCGCTGAGCTGAAGCGGGCCGGCTCAAACCCGGAGCCAAGGTTCTTCAGCGAAGTCTTCAGCGAATGGCTGAAGACCCTTTCAAGCCCTCCCGCGCCCCGGCTTCACGCCGATTTCGCCATGATCTCATCGGCGATATTGCGCGGCACCGGATCGTAATGGTGGAACTGCATGGTAAAGCTGGCGCGGCCCTTGGTCATGCTGCGTAGCTGCGAAATATAGCCGAACATTTCCTTCAGGGGCACATGGGCGCGGACGATGACCGTGGATCCCGAATTCTCCTGGTTCTGGATCATGCCGCGCCGGCGGTTCAAATCGCCCACCACGTCGCCCACATGGTCCTGCGGCGTGGTGATCTCCACATCCATGATCGGCTCCAGGATAATGGGTCCGGCCTTCTTCATGCCCTCGCGGAAACAGGCTTTCGCGGCGATTTCGAAGGCAAGGGCGGATGAGTCCACGTCGTGGTACTTGCCGTCCACCAGCTCGTACTTGAAATCGACCGTGGGAAATCCGGCCAGCACGCCGGTTTCCGCCTGGTTGCGGATGCCTTTCTCGACCGCCGGGATATATTCCTTCGGCACCGCGCCGCCGACCACGGCGTTGACAAAGGCGATGCCCTCGTTGCGCGCCTGCGGCGAGAAAATAATCTTGACTTCCGCATACTGCCCGGAACCGCCGGACTGTTTTTTATGGGTATAGGTTTCGGTATGGGTGCGGGAGATGGTCTCCCGGTACGCCACCTGCGGCGCGCCGATATTGGCATCCACCCCGTATTCGCGCCTCAGCCGATCGATGATGATTTCAAGATGCAGCTCGCCCATGCCGGAGAGGATGGTCTGGCCGGTTTCCTGATCGGTCTTGAGGCGCAAGGACGGATCTTCCCCGGCGAGCTTCTGCAAACCGAGCGTCATCTTCTCGATACCCTCCTTGGTCTTTGGCTCGACGGAGATGTCGATGACGGGAACCGGAAACGCCATGCGCTCCAGCACCACCGGGTCCTCCGGGGCGGCGAGCGTGTCGCCGGTAACGGTATCCTTCAGGCCGACGAAGGCCGCGATGTCGCCCGCATGAACCTCCTTGATCTCCTGCCGCTTGTCGGCATGCATCTGGAACATCCGGCCGATACGCTCCTTGTGTCCCTTGGTGGTGTTGAGCACCGTATCCGAGGATTTCAGCGTGCCGGAATACACCCGCACGAAGGTGAGCGTGCCGTATTTGTCGTTGATGATCTTGAAGGCGAGGCCGGCGAACGGCGCCTTCACATC
>JAJYAF010000120.1:0-628 GCA_021779655.1 Pseudomonadota bacterium | reverse complement strand
GTCGTCCTCCTCGCCTTCCGGCGGGGCGACCTTGATGCCCGGCACGTCCAGGGGTGAGGGCAGATAGTCCAGCACCGCATCCAGCAGCGGCTGCACGCCCTTGTTCTTGAAGGCGGTGCCGCAGAGCACGGGGCGGAAAGCGCCGGAAATCGTGCCGGCCTTGATGCAGCGTTTCAGCGTTTCCACCGAAACGTCGCCCTTGTCGAAATATTCCTCCATCGCCTCGGTATCCACCGAGAGCGCGGTATCCAGCAGGTTCTGGCGGTATTCCTCGGCTTTCGCCTGCAAGTCCCCGGGGATAGGCTCATCGTGATATTTTGCGCCGAGTTCGCCGCCTTCCCAGATGATCGCCTTCATCTCGACGAGATCGACAACCCCGAGAAAACTGTCCTCCACGCCGATCGGAAGCTGCAGCGGCAGCGCGATGATATCCAGCTTCTCCTTGAGCGTATCGAAGGCGCGGTAGAAATCGGCGCCGGTGCGGTCGAGCTTGTTGATGAAGATGATCCGCGGCACGTTGTAGCGGTCGGCCAGGCGCCAGTTGGTTTCCGATTGCGGCTGCACGCCGGCCACGCCCTCGATGATGAAGATCGCGCCGTCGAGGACGCGCAGGCTGCGGTTCACCTCG
>JAJYAF010000119.1 GCA_021779655.1 Pseudomonadota bacterium | reverse complement strand
ATCGCTGCGTGCTGCATAATCCGGTGAACGATTATCATGGGTTTCGCCGTGTCATGCACCGGGTGATCCTGGCCGGGGACCGCCCGGCCTGACCGGTCACGACAAGGCGCAAAGGCGTTGCAGCGCCGCCCGGTATTCCTGCGCGAGCCGCGCGACCAGATCGGCCACCGGCACGATGTCCTTCACGGCGCCGATGCCATGGCCGCTTCCCCAGATATCGCGCCATGCCTTGGCTTCGCCCGACTCCTCGACCCGGGTGCCGAAATCCATGCTGCCGGCGCCATGGGTTTTGAGCTTGCCGATATCGAAACCCGCCGCCACGACGGAAGGGATGAGGTAGTTGCCGTGGATGCCGGAAAAGACGTCTGAGTAGAGAATGTCCTTCGACGATGATTCAACGATCATTTGCTTGTAGGCTTCGGCGGCGTTGGCTTCCCGCGTCGCGATGAAAGGCGAGCCGATATAGGCGAAATCCGCGTCCAGCGCGCGCGCGGCGGCGATGGAATTGCCGTTGGCGATGGCGCCGGAAAGCGCGAGCGGGCCGGAGAACCAGGCGCGGATTTCCTGCACCAGCGCGAAGGGAGAAGTGGTGCCGGCATGGCCGCCCGCGCCCGCCGCGACGGCGACGATTCCGTCCGCGCCACGGGCGATGGCCTTATGGGCGAATTCGTCGTTGATGATATCGTGAAGCACGAGGCCGCCATAGGAATGGACGGCCTCGTTGACCTCGGGCCGGGCGCCCAGCGAACAGATGATCACCGGCACTTCATACTTCACGCAGAGTGCCAGATCCTCCATCAGGCGCGGGTTGGTTTTATGGACGATGAGATTGACGGCGAAGGGCGCGTCGTTTGCGGTCAGCTCGCGGCGCAGCCGCTGGAGCCACTGCTCGAACACGCCGGACGGCCTTGCGTTGAGCGAGGGAAACGAACCCACCACCCCTGCCCGGCACTCGGCGATCACGAGATCGGGCGTGGAGACGATGAACATGGGCGCGGCGATGACCGGCACGGAAAGACGGCTCTTGAACAAATCGGGCATGGACATGCGGCTTACCTCCTGCTTGCTGGGCTGCCTTTCTCCGGCGCGCTCGCCGGCATATTGGGCGAAGTGAGCCGGGCGGGCAAGAATGCATCGAAACGGAGCGGCGCTTGACATACGCAACCCCCTGTGATCCGCTTATGCCAAACGGGCGTCCCAGGGTTTCCCATCTCATGCGCCCTCAACCGAGGAAATAACGGCCTGTTAGAGCTTATGGCCGCGGGAGGATTTTGCATGGATTTCGAGTTCACCGAGCAACAGAATTTGCTGCGCGAGAGCGTGCGAACAATGCTCAATCGCATCGCGACACCGGAATACGTGAGGCGCTGTGATACCGAGCCTTATTATCCGGAAGAATTATACCAGGCTTTTGTCGAAATGGGCCTGCTCCGTATGCCATTCCCCGAATCGGTGGGAGGACTTGGCGGGAGCGTGATCGATTTCATGATCATCGCGGAGGAGCTGGGCAACAAGAGTTATGATTTTCTGGGCGCCTACGGTACCTGCGTTTTCAACGGGCTGAACATTCTGAACAACGGCACCGAGGCGCAGCGCGCCTACTGGCTGCCGCGCCTGCTCGATGGTTCGATCCGCATGTCGATCTCGATGACCGAGCCGGGGGCGGGCTCCGACGCGCGCGCGATCCGCACCAGCGCCCGGCGCGATGGGGATCATTGGGTCATCAACGGCCAGAAGGTGTTCGCAACCGGGGCCGGCGCCAAGAACAATGTCATCAACCTTTATGTGCGCACCCGCCCTACGGGCGCGCATCAGGATAGTCTGTCGCTCTTTCTGGTGGAAAATACCACGCCCGGCATCACCCTGCGCAAGCTGGACACGCTGGGGCGCCGCGCGCTCGGCACCTACGAGGTGTTCCTGGACGATGTGCGGGTCCCGGCGGACCGTCTCGTCGGCGAGGAGAACAAGGGCTGGGGATACATGCTTTCCGGCTTGCAGCTGGAGCGGCTGATGACCGCCTCCGGATATGTGGGCGCGGCCGAGGCGGCGGTTGATATGGCGGTCAAATACGCGAAGGAACGCAAGCAATTCGGCCAGCCCATCGGCACGTTTCAGGCGATTGCGCATATGCTCGCGGATATGCGCACCGATCTTGAGGCGAGCCGGCTTCTTACCTGGCGTGCCGCCTGGCAGCTTTCGCGCGGGGAAAACGCGCTCATGGCGATTTCCCAGGCCAAGCTGTTCGGGTCGGAAGCCTATGCGCGCATCGCCAATCTTGGCATGCAGATCATGGGCGGTTACGGCTACATGATGGAATTCGACATGCAGCGCCATTACCGGGACGCGCGGGTGACCACGATAACGGCGGGAACCTCGCAGATGCAGCGCAATCTCATCGCGGGTATGCTCGGTCTCAAGACGAAGTGAGGGCGCAATGGATTTTGAACTGAGCGAAGATCAGGTTCATCTGCGCGATGCGGCCCGCCGCCTGGCGCAGCAGGAGTTCCGCGACAAGGCGGCGCGGTGGGACCGGGAGGAAAGATTTCCCGAGGAGAACAAGCACCGTCTTGCCGAGCTCGGGTATCTCGGGCTTGGCATGGAGCGGGAATATGGCGGGTCAGAGGCCGGCCTGGTCAGCACTTATCTGGTCATCGAGGAGCTGGCGAAGGTTGATCTGCTGACGGCGATGATCGTGCACGATCAGAACGTTTCGCCGCGCATTATCGCCAACCACGCACCGGAGGAATTGCGGCGGCGGGTACTGCCTGGTGTCGTGCGAGGCGAGATCGAATGCAGCATCGCCTGGACGGAGCCCGAGGCGGGATCGGACGGGACGGCGATCCGCACGACCGCGACGCGTGACGGCGATTTCTATATCGTCAACGGCCAGAAGGTGTTCACGACCTTCGGCGACCGGGCGCATATGCATCTTGTCTATGCCCGGTTCGGGCCGTCGCGGGCGGCGAAAGGCATCGGCACCATCCTTGTCGAGCGGGACAGCCCGGGGCTGACGGTGCGCAAGATCGAAGGCAAAATGGGCGTGCGCGGCGCCGCCGAAAACGAATTGTTCTTCGATAATGTCCGGGTGCCGGCGAGCAATGTGGTCACGCTGGGCGACCCGGAAAACTCGCGCGGCTTTGTCGGCCCGCTCACCATCTACAACGGCACGCGGGTCGGCATGGGGGTCATGGCGCTCGGCGTGGCCGAGGGTGCGTTTGATCTCGCCCGTGAATACATGACCGTGCGCGAGCAGTTCGGGCAAAAGCTTTGCGATATGCAGGGTTTGCGCTGGATGATGGCGGATTCGCTGATCGAGATAGAGGCCGCGCGCTGCCTTTGCTACAAGGCGCTGGCTTTGATTGACGCGGGCAAGCCCGATCCGGCGCTGTGCTCCATGGCCAAGGTGTTCGCGACCGAAATGGCCCAGCGCGTGACGCTGCAATGCCAGCAGATGTTCGGCGGTTACGGCTATTTCGGCCTGCTGCCGCTTGAGCGCATGGTGCGCGATGTGCGCATGCTCACCTTGACCGGCGGCACCACCCAGACGCAGAAAAACGTGATCGCCGGGCATATTTTCAGTCAGAAATCGGCGGGAGGAAGACGGCCATGACGATAAAAACCGAAATTCACGGCGCGGTCGCGCATATCGTTCTGGCCCGGCCGGAAAAGCTCAACGCGCTCTCTCCCGAGTTGATGCAGAAGCTGGGCGATGCCGCGCTGGATCTGCAAAAAAATCGCGAGGTCCGCGCGGTGATCATCCGGGGCGAAGGCCGTGGCTTCTGCGCCGGCGGCGATATCGACACGATGACCGGATTTGATCTGGTGGCGGGGCGAATCCGGCTGCAAAGGGCGCACCGGGCGATCACGGCGATCGCCAACATGGACAAGCCGGTCATCGCCGCCGTCCGTGGGCCGACGGTGGGCGTGGGCTGGAGCGTCGCCCTGGCTTGCGACATGATCATCGCTTCCGAGACCACCCGCTTCGGCGCGGTGTTCAAGAAAATCGGCCTCGCGCCCGATGGTGGCATGGCCTTCTTCCTCACCCACTATATCGGGGTGCTTCGGACACGCGAACTGCTGATGTCGGCCCGGTTGGTGGAGGCGAAAGAGGCGGCCTCCATGGGGCTGGTCACCGAACTCGTGGCGGATGAGGCGTTGGAGGCGCGGGCCGTCGCGCTGGCCGAGGAACTCGCCCAGTCCGCGACCTTCGCGCTGGCGATGGGCAAGCGGATGCTATGGGCGGCGGTGCAGCCCAGCCTTGAATCGTTCCTCGACGTGGAGGCGCATATTCAAAACCTGGTACTGCGCAGCGACGATCATCGCGAGGGGGCGTCGGCCTTCCGCGAAAAACGCAGCCCGAAATTTGTGGGCCACTGAATTTGAATAATTGATTCAAGCCGTACGGAGACGTTCCATGTTCCAGCTTGACCAGGAGATCGAGGCCTTTCGCGAGGAAATCCGCAAGACCGCGGAACGCGCTTTTCGGGAAAAGGCGGCCTATTGGGATGAGAAGGAGGAGTTTCCAGCCGAAAACCGCGATCTGCTCGCGAGGCTCGGCTATCTCGGCATGGTGATTCCCGAAAAATATGGCGGCTCCGGCGCGCCGGTCATCCAGGGCACGATCATGCTTGAGGAAATTTCGCGCGTTTGCTTCAACACGGCGCTGATAACGCAACTGGCGCTCAACGGTCCTTCCCGGGCCATCGCCGTGCTGGGCTCGGAGGAGCAGAAGCGCCGCTGGCTGCCGGGTTGCGCGAGTGGGGAGAACATGTTCGGCATCGGCATCAGCGAGCCGGGAGCGGGCTCGGCAATGACCGATATGATCACCTCGGCCGTGCCGGAGGGCGATTATATCATTCTCAACGGCCAGAAAGCCTATTGCACCGGCGGGCACCTGGCCACGCATATCATGGTTTTTGCCCGCTGGGGCAAAACCAAGGGACCGAGGGGCATCGGCGCGCTGGTGGTGGAGCGAGGCACGCCCGGTTTCGAGGTCGGCCACCCGGCCCGCAAGATGGGCGGCCGCGGAATGCCGGAGGTTGAACTTTATTTCGATCAATGCCGGGTGCCCCGTGAAAATGTCATTCTCGCCGGCAATCCGGACTCGACGGCGAGTTTCAAACGGCTGATGAGTTCCTTCGGTCCCGAACGGGTGGGTAACGGCGCCATGTGTTTGGGTGTGGCCCAGGGCGCGTTCGAGGCGGCGAAAGCCTATTCCGAGCAGCGGGAGCAGTTCGGCCGGCCGATTTGCGAATTCCAGGGCATTCAGTGGAAAATCGCCGATATGGCGGTGCAGCTGCACGCGGCCCGGCTGATGATCTATCGGGCCGCGACCAATCTGGTGGATGGCTTTCCGGAACCGAAGGAGGCTGCCATCGCCAAGCTCTATGCCAACGAAATGGTGCAGCGCGTGACCAACGAAGCGCTCCAGATCCACGGCCATGCCGGGTTCACGCGGGACTTTCCCCTGGAGCGCATGTTGCGTGACGCGCGCGGCTTTTCCCTGGGTGGGGGTACGACCGAAATCCTGCGGAACACCATCGCCTCCATGGTCTATGGACGGGCTTTCGACCAGCGCCGTGGCTGAAAAAACGGGGATATGCCGGGGTTGAAGCAAGCCAGCCGTCGGCACGATACCGGCCCATGGCGTCCGCCAAGCGCGGTCCTTGCCTCGTCGGTATGTTCGCTGGCCCCGTCTGGCCCTGATCCGGCCCTGATCCGGCCGAGGTGGACATCACGGCGTAACGGGGAGGCCCCGCTGTGCCGGCCGGGTTTGTTCCGGTTTCGCCCCCATCGCGCGGTTCATGCCAGCAGCGCCAGCGCGTCCCGCCAGATCAGCCGGTATAGCTCGGCCGCCGGCAGGGCTCGGGCCAAGGCCGCGGATTGTCCCGCCCAGGCCTGGATGCGGTCAGGATCATTATCCCTGGTTCCCTGGGCGCGCATCGGCGCGGTCAGCCCGCGCTGCACCGGATAGGGCGCGGGCCGGGGCGCGCCCGGCGCCGTCGCGGCTTTGACGAAGCCGGTCGCGATGCCGCGCCCGGGCCGGCCGCTGAATACCCGGCTGATCATCGTGTCGTCCGGGCGGGTCCAGGCCAGCGCATCCGCCCAGGCGGAGGGGATTTTCGCTTCCGGGCAGCGCAGAAAACCGGTTCCGATCTGCACGGCGGACGCGCCCAGCATCAAGGCTGCCGCGACCCCACGGCCATCGGCAATTCCGCCGGTGGCGACGACCGGGAGCCTGACGGCATCGACCACGGCCGGCAGCAGCGAAAACAGCCCGCTCATGCTACGCTCCGCGCTCTCGGCATCGAAACATCCCCGATGGCCGCCCGCTTCGGCGCCTTGCGCCACGATCACATCCGCGCCGGCCGTCTCGGCCGCCTCGGCTTCCGCCACCGTGGAGATATTGGCAAACCAGGCGATGCCGCGCGCCTTCAGCTCGCGCGCCATTTCGGGCGGGTAGAGGCCCATGACGGAGGAAACGATCGGCGGCCTCGCGGCCAGCATGGCTTCGAACTGGCTCGCGAATTCAACCGGCTTCGCATCGCCGGCCGCCGGAGGCACGGCCGGTCCCCACTCACCCAGAAATTCGCGCATCAAGGCTTCCCGCCCGGCGTCGCGGACGGGCGCGGGGTCGGGGATCCAGTTATTTAGCTGGAAAA
Organism: Pseudomonadota bacterium; assembly: GCA_021779655.1. The sequence continues at coordinate 97 of JAJYAF010000119.1, read as the reverse complement.
GCGCTGCGCCGTGACGGCGCAATTCCTCCGCCCAGCCCGTGATTTCGTCCGGCTTCATCATCAGCACGCCGCAGGCACCGAGGCCCCCGGCACTGGC
>JAJYAF010000118.1 GCA_021779655.1 Pseudomonadota bacterium | reverse complement strand
TGGATCGCGCGGTCATCAGCCATGCCCATTCCGACCATGCCCGCCCCGGGCATAAGGCCGTGCTCGCCACCGAGGCCACGCTCACGCTCATGCGCACGCGCATGGGAACGCAGGCCGGCATGTCCCGGCAGCCGCTTGGCTATGACGAGCCGCTGCGGCTGGGCGAGGTCACGCTCACCCTTCATCCGGCCGGCCATATCCTCGGCTCCGCGCAGATCGCCATGGAATATCGCGGGGCGCGCGCCATCGTCTCGGGCGACTACAAGCGCCAGGCTGATCCCACCTGCGCGCCCTTCGCCGCGCATCCCTGCGATGTTTTCGTCACCGAGGCGACCTTCGCCCTGCCGGTGTTCCAGCATCCCGATACCGCGGGAGAAATCGCCAAACTGCTCAATTCGGTTGCCCTGTTTCCCGAGCGGACCCATCTCGTCGGCTGTTACGCACTCGGCAAATGCCAGCGCCTGATCGCCGAGTTGCGGCGCGCCGGGTACGACCGGCCGATTTATCTGCATGGCGCGCATATGCCGCTTTGCGAAACCTATCAAAACCTCGGCATACAGCTAGGAGAATTGCTGCCCGCCACGGTTGCGGCAAGTCCCCGGTTGCAGGGCGCCATTGTCCTTGCGCCGTTTTCGGCGATTGCGGATCGCTGGGCCCGGCGGCTGGACGATCCAGTGGCCTGCATGGCCTCCGGCTGGATGCGGGTGCGCCAGCGGGCGAAAGCCGCCGGCATCGAACTCCCGCTCATCATCTCCGACCATGCCGACTGGAACGGCCTGGTCGCCACCATCCGGGAGGTTGGCGCACCGGAGGTCTGGGTCACTCATGGGGCCGAGGAAGCGCTGATCCATGCCGCGCGCGGCATGGGGATCAACGCCCGCGCCCTGCGCCTGGCCGGCTATGAAGACGAAGAATAGCGGGCGCGCATGAAGGCCTTTGCCGAACTGCTGGAGCGCCTGCTTTTCTCTCCCGCCCGCAATACGAAAATCGCCCTGCTGCGCGCTTACTTCGCCGCCCGTCCGGACCCTGAGCGGGGTTACGCGCTTGCAACCCTCGCCGGAGCGCTGGATTTCCCCGGCGCCAGGCCCGCCGCCTTGCGTGCCATGGTGGAAACCCGCATCGACCCGGAGCTGTTCAATCTCTCCTATGATTTCGTGGGCGACCTGGCGGAGACGATTGCCTTGATCTGGCCGGATACGGCCCACGGTGCTTCACCGGAGCTTGCCGAGATCGTCACCGCGCTGGGCGCCGCAAGACGGGAAGCCATACCGGCGCTCGTGGCTGGCTGGCTGGACGGTTCCGATGTGCCCACCCGTATCGCGATCATCAAGCTGGTCACCGGAGGCGGCGGCCTGCGCGTCGGCGCCAGCCTGCGATTGGCGAAAATCGCGCTGGCCGAGCTGGGCGGCGTTACCGTGGAAGAGATCGACGAAATCTGGCATGGCCTGGAGCCGCCTTATCCCGATCTGTTCGCCTGGCTGGAAAAGCACGGGCCACGTCCATCGGTGACGGAAAAGCCGGTTTTCCGGCCGGTGATGCTGGCGCATCCGATCGAGGCGAAGGAGCTGGCAAGCCTGGACCTGCCCGCTTATCGCGCCGAATGGAAATGGGACGGCATCCGCGTTCAGCTCGTGGCCACGCCGCAAGGCAGGCGCATCTATTCCCGCACCGCGGAGGATATCTCGCGCGCCTTTCCGGAAATCCTGGATGCCCTGGCCTTCCACGCGGTGCTGGACGGCGAGCTGCTGGTGATCCGTGAGGGCAAAATCGCGCCTTTTTCGGACCTGCAGCAGCGGCTGAACCGCAAGAACGTTTCGGCCGCCATGTTACGGGAATTCCCCGCCGGCATACGGCTGTATGACATCCTGTTCGAAGACGGGCACGATCTGCGCGGGCTTCCTTTCGACCAACGGCGCCGGCGCCTTGAAGCCTTCCATGCCGATAGACGGCCCCGGCATATGGAACTTTCACCCTTGGTCCGGTTTGCGAACCAGCATGACCTTATCGCCTTGCATGGCGGCGCCCGCGAAGCCGCGATCGAAGGGCTGATGCTCAAGCGCGCGGATTCGCCCTATCTTTCCGGACGGCCAAAAGGCCTGTGGTGGAAATGGAAGCGGGAGCCGCTGAGTGTCGATACGGTACTGATGTATGCCCAGCGCGGCCATGGCAAGCGCTCTTCCCTCTACTCGGATTATACATTCGGTGTATGGAACGAACACGGCGAACTCGTCCCCATCGGCAAAGCCTATTCCGGCTATACCGACCGTGAACTTCTGTTTCTGGACCGATGGATACGGAACCACACGATTGCCCGCTTCGGTCCGGTACGCGAGGTGGAAAAAGAACTGGTTTTTGAAGTCGGCTTCGATGCGGCACAAAAATCCGCACGCCATAAATCCGGCGTGGCGCTGCGTTTTCCCAGAATATTACGAATAAGAACCGACAAGCCGGCGCTCGAGGCTGACAGGCTGGAAACCGTCATTGCCTTGATGGCTTAGTCGAAGGCCGGGCGCGAGGTCTATGCCTTGCGCCGCTTCGCGGCGGAACCGGATTTAAGTTCGGCCGCTTCTCCCGCATTCTCCTTGATACTGCGTCGCAGCGCGTCCACCAGGTTGATTACATTGCCGCCATCTTCCTGCCGTTCCGCATTATCCTCAACCGGGATCTGATGTTTCGATTTCGCGTCTATCAAGGATCGCAGCGCTTCCGTGTACTGATCATGGAATTGGCCGGGTACGAATTTCCTGGTTTTTCGTTTGATCAGATCCTTCGCCATATCGAGCAGTTCAGGATCGGAGTCGACCTCTCGGATATCCGCGAAAAACGGCGCGGAGGCGCGCACTTCATCACTGAATCGCAATGTTTCGAGCATCAATCCCAGCCCGCAGGGCCGCAGCGCGGCAACATATTCGCGTCCGCGCATGACAAACTGGCCGATACCCATTTTGCCGGTCGTCCGCATCGCGTCACGCAGAACGGTATAGGCCTCCATCGCAAGCTTGCCTTGCGGCACCACGTAATAGGGCTTGTCGAAGAATATCGGATCAATTTCAGAATAATCGACAAACTGCACCAGGTCGATCACCTTGGTCGCCTCGAGTTTTACCTTGGCGATATCCTCGTCGGTAACGAGGACATAGTTGCCTTTCGACAGTTCGAAACCCTTGACGATATTTTCCGGCGAGACCCGTCCAATTCCGGGGACGACCTTCTCGTAGCGGATGCGCTTATGCGATTGCGCATCCACTTGATGAAACGCAAGCCGGGCACCGGATTTTACGGCGGGGAACAGTTCAACCGGCAATGAAACCAGGGCCAGGCGGAGCTGTCCGCTCCATATGCCCCGCCCGCGCGCGGGTCGGGACGGTTGCGCATCCTCCCGCTTTCTCGTCCGGGATGGCTGATCTATCCCCGAGCCGCTCTTTTTTTGCGTGGCCTTTTCCGGGATGGTTTTCTTACGCTGTACGGCCGTCCTTGCCATCATCCACGGTCCGCGCTGAAAAATCCGGGCGGCCAGAGGCATCGGCATGTCGTTCGAAACCAGAGACAATATGGCCGCAAAGTTCAACCCTCCTGGCAGGGTCTGGTTCAGCAGAGCTTAAAACTTGGGTCTTCGGCACGCCGCGTCAAGCGCCGCTTTGCAGAGAAAAACGGAACTATTCGCCCGGTGTGGTACAGGGTGACACCGTGTCGCGGGCTTTATCCGGCTGGTCGCGCAGGTTGCGCAGCCGGAAGTGGCTGAGGGAAGACAGGGTAACCGCGGCGATGCTGGCCACCGTAACGGCCAGGACACCCAGCGCCTGCCGCGTCCACAATACCTGCCCGAGAATGAAGAATCCAAGCATGGTCCCGATCGCCGGTTCGAGGCTCATGAGGATGCTGAACGTTCCCATTTCGATCCGCCGAAGCGCGGCCATTTCCAACGCAAAAGGGAGCAGAGGAGAAAGCAGTGCCAAGCCGGCCACGGCCGGCCACTGACCAAGCCAGTGTACCGGCGGGTCCAGAGCGCAGGCCACCGGCACCGCGACGATGGCGGCAACGGTAAAAGAAAGGCACAGCCCTTCCTGCGCCGAAAAAAGCCGCCCCACATGGCGCATCAGCACGATATAGCCCGCCCATCCGGAGGCCGCGCCCAGGGCGAAGAGGATGCCTTCCGGATTGAACAGCCATCCATGGGCGCCATAAGCCATAGCCAGCACGCCGCAGGCCGCGAGCAGCGGTAAAACCACGCGCGGCCAGCCTTTTAATGCAATAACGGCAATGCCGAGCGGCCCGAGAAAATCGATTGTGATTGCCGGACCAATCGGGATCATCGCCACCGCGGTAAAATAGCACATGGTCATCACCGCCATGACCACACCCAGAGAAATACCGGCACGCCACTGGCTTCGGCTGAACTTCCTGAAATCAGGCCGCGCCAACGCCAGGCTGAAGATGGCCGCGAACAGCAGCCGCATCGCGGAAATGCCGAAGGAGCCATGCTTCAGCATGAGCGGCACAGCGACCACCGCCCCGAGCTGCGAGCTGAACATGGAGCCCATGACAAGGCCGGGTCCGGTCATGTGGCCTAAAAGGCTTTTGCGCGTCAAAATCCGGCTTGTGGGCACGTTGCCCCTCCCGCACTGTAACCATCGCTTTTGAGATCCAATATAGACCGGGCATGCCACGAAAGGATTGGATTTGGCGAATCAGGACGTGGCCGGTTTCTTAACCCAAACCTGGGCTTCCGTCCCCGACGGTTCAAGCCCGGTTTCAGTTCTCCTGAATCTCCTGCTGCTCCCCGGAGGAGGCGAGGGAGAACTGCTCCACCAATGTCTCCGCATGGCGGCTGTAATACAAAATCCGCATCGCCGGAAATGAGACGATATAACCGGCGCACCCGGCCGCCGCGAGTTGCCGGCAGAAGCCCGCATGGTCTTCTTCGGGCAAGTTTTGCCGCGCCCGCCGGACCGCGGCGACAATTTCCGGGAGATCGAACCGCCGGTCCGGCGTCGTATCCAGTCCCGTGGTGTTCAGCCGCAGGCTCCCGCCATCGGTCAGATGAAAGCGGGCGCTTCGCTCCCGAAAATCAACTCCATAACCCTCGAATCCCGCTTGCAGCAGGAGAGGCACGATTTGCTGCAATGTCTGACTGCCATCTTCCAGTGCGCGCCAGCAATGTGCCGCTATCGTCGCACGCCAGCCAGGGACCGTTACGAGGATTCTGCTGCTGCCACCGGCAAGCCGCAAGACGATCTCGTCCGCGTCCACCGCCGGCGCCTGCGCCGCGAAGGACCGCAGATCAACACGGAGTTCGCCTATATGAAGCATGAAGCCGGTACCGATGCGAATTTGTCCGGGTGGGATGATTTGCGCGGAATCTTGCAGACGCCATGCCTTCGCCTTCAACGCATTGAGCGCGCTGGTCGCGGCGTCGTCCAACGGGAGGAAACGCGCTGAATCATTTACGCTGGCCCAGAGTGTCAAAGCCCCCCCTGCATGGGCGGCAAGAAAATAGCCGTGATAACGCAGGAAAACGACTCTGTCGGTTTGATCCGCAATCATTTCGGCGCGTTGAAATGGAAAATTCCCGGGCAATACGGCTTCCTGCAAAAGCCTGCCTTCGAGGCAGACCGGAGAAGCTTCCCCAGGGGACCCGATACCCGATACCGCCACCGGAACCAGATCCGGTCCGTGGCTGAAAAAATTTCCCTGCGCAAGCTCCGGTCCGGTTCGCGGCCGGCACAAAAGCGTTCCATGCCACGTTAAAAAGATCATCGGATTGCTTATTTCCGAGCGGAAGACGGCATTGGCACTTATCTGCGCAAGCCAGGTGGATTTCATGCTCGCCACGTTCAGATCGTCTGGAAGGAATTTCTCGAACGTCTCCATGGCAAGCCGTGTCTGATCCACGAATTGCACGATGCTATCGTCGCGCGTAGCGTTCTGGTCCAGTTCGACGAACCTCTCGTAGCCACCCTCCCGAAACTTATGGGCTTCGTCCAGCCCGGCATAGGCCCCGCCATTGTTCATCCGCCGCCGGAATTCCGGATAGGTCTTGCATTGATAATGGTTGATCTGAATTCCCCGATACACCGCCTTGCTCGCGATACCGATATTGTCGGGCGCGACATCGGAGAAATCGCTCAGGCAGCGCCGGCCGTATCCCACAGCGGCGAAATGGATGAACACCTGCCTAACCGCGTCGCGCCTGACGAGCGATTTATAATGCAAGTTGTTGCTCCATTCGGCGGGCGAGCAGGCCGTGAACGTTTCCGTCACAAGCCCGTAATCGAGGCCGGTTACGCCCGCTGAGCCAAATCCCCGCCAGTTCACGTGCACCTCGGAAACATCCGCGGGCAGGGTGGCCAGATAATCCGCAATATGCCGGTGTTGCCAGGGCACAAGGAATTCATCGATATCGAGGAACGCGATCCATTCGGTAGAAGCCAACCCCACGGCATGATTATACGCGGTTTCCTGGGGCGAACCGTTTGGTGGCGTTGGCCAGTCGATCACGGTAAGCCGCGGCTCCAGTTCGGCAATCCTGGTCAAAAGCTCCAAGCTGCGATCGGAACTGTCGTTATCGAAGACGATGATCCGCTGGAACCCCACGATGAAATGGTGGGCGATCCACTCCAGGAGGTAGAAGCTCTCGTTTTTCGCGATGGCGACAAGCGTGGCGCTACGGTCGGACTGACTCATCCCTCTCCACCTCGACCCGCTGGCATGGCTTTACCGGAAGGCCATATACAGCATTCACCGAACACCCCTGGTTTGA
>JAJYAF010000117.1 GCA_021779655.1 Pseudomonadota bacterium | reverse complement strand
CGGTGCGGCCCAGTTGCCCCCGTTGCGGCGCGCCGCTGGGGCGCGTGCGGCTTGAGCTGCTGCCTTCCTACCTCACCATTCTGCTGGGGCTGTGGGTGATGGGAGCGGTGATGTTTCTGGTGGCGCTGCATTGGCGCGCGGGGTGGGGGCGTTTCATCGCGGTTTTCGTGCCGGCTTGCATCGTGTTCGAACTGGCGGTGGCGCGGCCGGTCCGGGGGATGGTTCTGGCCGCGATGCTGAAAATGGGCGTTCTGCGCGAGCCTGGCGCCCCGCAGGACGCGGGATAGCGGAGCGATGGATCACGCGGACGTCGCGATTATCGGGGCGGGGGCTGCCGGGATCGGGGCGGCGCGGCGGCTGGTTGCCGCCGGGCTTGCGCCGCTGCTGCTGGAGGCGCTCGACCGGCCGGGCGGCCGGGCCTGGACGGTGCAGGCCGCCGGCGTGCCGCTCGATCTCGGCTGCGGCTATCTGCACTCGGCGGATCAGAACCCGTGGACGAGGATCGCGGAGGAAACCGGGTTCGGGATCGACCGGCGCGAACCCGGCTGGGACCGGCAGTATAAAAACCTTGGCGCGGATGCGGCGGAATGGGCGGAAGCTCAGGCGGCTTTCGCGCGCTGGGGGGAGCGGCTGGCCGGATCGCCGCCCGGGAGCGATATCGCGGCCGATGCGCTGGAGCCGGGCAGCCGGTACCGCGCCTTTCTGCAGGCGATGAGCGGCTATATCAGCGGCGATGAGCTGGAGCGGATTTCCGCGCGCGATTACGCTGCCTACGAGGCGGCTTCAACCCATCGCAACTGGCGGCTGCCGGCCGGCTACGGCACGCTGATTTGCGCGAGCCTGCCGGCCTCGGCCCGGCTGCGGCCGGGGACCGCGCTGCAAGGGATTCGCCTTGGCGAGAAGCGCGTGGTGCTTGAGACCACCGCCGGAACGGTGCGCGCGGCGGCGGTGATCCTGACGGTCTCCACCCATGTTCTGGCGGGCGATGCCATCCGCATGCCGGCCGCGCTCGACCCGTGGCGGGAGGCCGCGGCGCGTTTGCCGCTCGGCGCGGATGAAAAGCTTTTCTTCGAAATCACCGATCCGGGGCTGTTCGAGCCGGAAACGCATGTGCTCGGCAATCTGCATGACCCGGCGACGGGGAGCTATTCCCTGCGTCCCCTGGGGCGGCCGGTGGTGGAGTGTTTTCTGGGCGGGGCCGGGGCGCGGGCCATGGCCCGAAGCACGCCGGAGGCTGCCTTTGATCGCGCGGCGGAGGAACTCGCCGGCCTGTTCGGCGGGGGCGTGCGCGCTGGGTTGCGCCCGCTGCTCGCCTCCGGCTGGACCAACACGCCGAGCATCGGCGGCGCTTACAGCCATGCACTGCCGGGCCAGGCGGAAGCCCGGACCGTGCTTGCCCGGCCGTATGACGACCGGTTGTTCTTCGCCGGGGAAGCGACGCGGCCAGCGGATTTCTCCACCGCGCATGGCGCGTATCTCAGTGGCGTAAGGGCGGCGGAGGAGGTTCTGGCGGCCTCACGGCGCGCGATGGGAAGCGCCGCGTTCATTCCTCCCGCCCCTCGCTGACCGTGGTGTTGCGACTGGAAAGGGCGACGGCCTCGCCGGCAGGCCGGCCTTTCAGCGCCTTTTCGATCGCGCCGCTCAGCTGCCTGACACGGAAGGGCTTCACCAGCGCGATCGCGCCGCTCTCCTCCGCCACCGCCGATTCATCCCCGGTGGCATAGACGACACCGATGCCCGGCCGCAGCGCCCGGGCTTTTTCGGCGAAGTCGAGGCCCGAAATCCCGGGCAGGTTCACGTCTGTCACCAGGCAATCGATGGGCAGGGTTTGCAGCGCGATCTCGGCCTGTTCCGCATCCGCCGCATCGATCACCACATAGCCAAGCTCCGTCAGCATCTCCGTGGTGGTCACGCGGATGATCTCGTCATCCTCGACCAGCAGGATGGTGGCATGATAGGCGCTGGGTTCGGCGGCTGGCGCTGGCTGCGGGGCTTGCGCGCCGCGCTCCTTGCGGCTGGCCAGCAGCTGTTTGTGATTGGCGATAACATGGCGCACCTTCCGCGCCAGCGCCTCCCGCGTATAGGGTTTGGAGAGAAGCTCGACCCCCGGGTCCAGCTTGCCGCCATGCACGATGGCGTTCTCGGTATAGCCGGAGGTGAACAGCACCGCGATATTCGGCTGCCGCTCCCGTGCCTTGCGGGCCAGCTCGGGGCTTTTGAGCGTGCCGGGCATCACCACGTCGGAAAACAGCAGGTCGATCGCGACGCCGCTTTCGATCACGTTGAGCGCGCTCGCCGCATCGACCGCCTTGAGCACGCTGTATCCGAGATCGGTCAGCAGCTCCACCACGGTCGCCCGGACTTCCGGATCGTCCTCGACGACCAGGATGGTCTCGCTGCCGCCGGTGGCCGGGATTTCGGTTGCCTTGACCTCCACATCCTCGACCTGGTGAGCGCGCGGGAGATAGAGGCGGATGGTGGTGCCCTCGCCCGGTTCGGAGTAGATTTTCACGTGTCCGCCGGACTGCTTGGTGAAACCATAGACCATGGACAGGCCGAGGCCCGAGCCCCGTTCTCCCTTGGTCGAGAAGAACGGATCGAAAACCTTGTCGATGATCTCGGGCGGGATGCCGCTTCCGGTGTCGGTGACCGCCAGCATCACATACTGGCCGGCCTCGATATCGTTCTCCTCCGCATAGATGTCGTCCAGGCTGGCATTGCCGAGTTCGATGGTGAGCTGGCCCGTGCCATCCATGGCATCCCGCGCGTTGATGACGAGGTTCAGCAGCGCGTTTTCGATCTGCGCCGGATCGACGAAGCTGTTCCATAGCCCGCCGGCGACGATCGTTTCCACCTGGATGCCCTCTCCCAGCGCGCGGCGGAACAGTTCATCCATGCCGCGCACGACGCGGCTGATATTGACAACCTTCGGTTCGAGCGGCTGGCGCCGGCTGAATGCCAGGAGCTGGGAGGACAGCTTGGCGCCGCGCGCGACGCCGGCCAGGGCATTGGCCACGCGCTGCTCGGCGCGCGGTCTGCCGGCGACATCCTTGGCAAGAAGTTGCAGATTGCCGGAGACGATCTGCAGCAGGTTGTTGAAATCATGCGCGACGCCGCCGGTGAGCTTGCCGATGGTTTCCATCTTCTGGGCCTGGGCGAGTTTTGCCTCGGTCCGCCGGCGTTCCGCGATCTCGGCGGCAACCCGGGCTTCCAATTCCTCATTGAACTTACGCAACTGCTCCTCGGCGTGCTGGCGCTGGTGAACCTCCAGGAGAAGGCTGGCCGCCTGCTCGCGCAGGGCGGCCTCGGCGGCGCGCTGGTGCGTGATGTCGGTATGGACGCCGACCCATTCGATGATGCGTCCGGTTTCATCGGAAATCGGCAGGCCGCGGATGGCGAAATTCCGCCAGGCGCCATCCTTCCCCCGGACCCGGTGTTCGGCCACGAACATGGACTTGCCGGCGACGGCCCGGCGCCAGGCGCGGATGGTGGAGGGAATATCCGCGGGATGAACCGCGGTGCTCCAGCCATAGCCTTGATATTCGTCGTAACTCTGGCCGGTGAGCCCGCTCCAGCCTGGCTGTTCCCCACGCATCTGGCCCTCGGCCGTGGTGGTCCACAGCACGCCGTGTACCGCATCCATGGCGGTGCGGAAGCGGCGGTTGCTGGCGGCGAGCGCCGCCTCACGTTCGGCGCGCTCCTCCATGTCGAGACCAAGGACGTAGGTGCCGGGAATGCTGCCATCCGGCGCGATGTCGGGGATGAACCGGATCTCGCAGTGCCGTTCCGGGCCGTTCTGATAGGGCAGGTGATGCTCGACAGAGAAAACCTCCCCCGCCAGCGCGCGGTCGATGTCGGCCCGGCGCTCGGCAAAGAAATCCTCACCGAAAACCTCCGCCACCCGGCGGCCTTGCATCATTTCCGGCGTGACCCCGAACCATTCGAGATAGCGGCTGTTGGCGAAGCGATAGACATAGCCGCGATCGATGTACGAGATCAGCACGGGTACCGCGTCGGTGATGCGGCGCAGCTCCGATTCGCGCGCGGCGAGCTTGCGCTCTGCCTCGACCCGCTTGCTGTTGTCGATCAAGGTGCACATGACCCCGCCGACGCGGCCGGAATCCTCGTAGATCGGGGTGTAGAACAGGTCGAGGATCAGGGTTTCGGGGCCTTCGGGGCGGTGGAACAGGATCGGCTGGGCAAGGTGGCAGATCACCTCGCCACGCATGCCCGCTTCCAGAATCGGCCGGTTCCAGGACCATAGTTCCGGAAACGCCTCGGCGACCGGGCGGCCCATGGCCCAGGGATGCCGGTCTCCGGCGACGACGCTATAGCTGTCGTTGTAGAAGATGATATGCTCGGGTCCCCACATCAGAATCTTGGCGACCGGCGAGTTCACCACATTGGCAACCGTTGTGCGCAGTGCGCCGGGCCAGCGGGCGACCGGGCCTATCAGGCTGTTTTCCCAGTCGAGCTCCCGGATCAGACCGCCGCAGGTGCCGCCCCCGATCGGCCAGCCGGATGCGAGGCCGGCCGCCGGATCGCCGCGCAGGCGCATCAGCGCGGCGCGGATGACTTCCTGCGCATCGGCATGGCCGCCCTGGGCCAGGCAATCGGCAATCATCCCGGCAAGCTCGCCGGTCAGCGGAATGGAGGCTGGAACCTGACTACTGGACATAACGCCGCCAAATATTTTGCGTGAGCCTGGATACCACGGTTTCCACGTGGCGTAACCCGTCCGGGGGGGATGACCCGCATTGGCACCTGACATCCCGGGCCGCAAGGATTATCTGGTAGACTGTAAGCCATTTATTCATCAGGCAAGCTGAGGTGCAGAATGTTCAAGAGTATCAATCCCGCAACCGGCGAGATGCTCGCGACCTATCCGGAACTGAGCGGGACGGAAGTGGAAGGGAGGCTTGATCGCGCGGTGTCCGCCTATCGCGCCTGGCGGAAGACGGGTTTGCCAGAGCGTGTGAAGCTGCTTTCCGGTATCGCCGATACCTATGAGAAGCATAAAAAGCGCCTGGCGAAAATGGCCACGGACGAGATGGGCAAGACCTTCGCCTCCGCCCTTGGCGAGGTGGAAAAATGCATCGCGGCCTTCCGCTATTATGCCAAGGAAGGTCCGGCGATGCTGGAGCCGGAATACCGGAAGCTCGCCAATGGCGGCACCGCCGAGACGCACTGGCTGCCGCAGGGGCCGGTGCTTGCCATCATGCCCTGGAATTTCCCGTTCTGGCAGGCGGTCCGCTTCCTCGCGCCCACCATCCTGGCCGGCAATGTGGGCCTGCTGAAGCACGCCAGCATCGTGCAGGGGGTTGCCGGACTGATGGAGGAAATGGTGCTGGAAGCCGGCGGGCCGGAGGGGCTGTTTCAGAATCTGGCCATTAAATCATCCGCGGTTGCCCCGATCATCGCCGATGACCGCGTCGTCGCGGTTACCCTCACCGGCAGCGAGGGGGCGGGAATCCAGGTGGCCGGGCAGGCGGGGCACGCACTCAAGAAAGTGGTGCTGGAGCTGGGCGGTTCCGACCCGTTCATCGTCATGCCCTCGGCCGATCTGGAGAAGGCGGTGAAACAGGCCGTGACGGCGCGCATCCAGAACACCGGCCAGTCCTGCATCTGCGGCAAGCGCATGATCGTGCATGCCGGTATTTACGATTTGTTCCTGGAAAAATTTTCCGCCGCCATGAAGGCAACGAAGGCGGGTGACCCCATGGACCCGGCCACCGATATGGGGCCGCTTTCCAGCCTGGAACAGCGGCAGACCGTGCTCGACCAGCTTGCCGAAGCTTCCCGCCTTGGCGCGAAGCTGCTTTTCGGCGGGGAAAAACTCCCCGGCCCCGGCGCCTATCTCACCGCCGGGGTCCTCACCGAAATTCCGCCGGACAGCTCCCTGATGCATGAGGAGATCTTCGGGCCGATCGCCATGGTGTTCCGCGCCGCCGATATCGACGATGCCATCCGGCTCGCCAACCATATCCCCTTTGGTCTTGGCTCCTCGGTCTGGACCAACGACCCACGGGAACAAGCCCGATTCGTCGCCGATATCGAAGCGGGGATGACCGCCATCAACCAGATGCTGGCTTCCACGCCCGAAGCGCCGTTCGGCGGGATCAAGCGCTCCGGGCATGGCCGGGAACTCGGCCCCGAGGGACTGCATGAGTTCATGAACCTGAAAACCGTGCTGCGGCCCGCCGCATAGCGCGTCCGTTTCGATGAACCGGCCCTGCCCGTTCAGCTTTCTGGTTTCATCATTTCCAGAAAGGCGCTGACGGCCTTGGAGGCGTAGCGTTCCGGGTGGCGGACGGCATGGAAGAGGCGGGGAGGCAGGACGAAATTCGCCTGCGCGAGCGCCCCGGCCTGGCAGGCGCGCGCGCAGACCCTTGCGGACAGGCAGGCGGCCCCGGCGCCCGCCGCGACAGCCTCCCGGACGGCTTCGTTCGAGGGCAGGGTGAGAACGACGTTCAACGCCGCCGGCGCGATGCCACGCGCCGCCAGCACCGCGAGGAAAAAATCCCGGGTGCCGGAGCCTTCCTCCCGGAAAACCCAGGAACCGGCTAGCAGATCGGAAAGCGTGAGCGGCCCGCCCCGCGCCCAGGCGTGACCGGCGGGGACATAAATACCCATCGCCTCCTCCGCGACCTGCTGGACCAGCAGCTCCGGCGTGGCAAGCGGGCCTTCCACGAAGCCGAGTTCCGCTTGGCCCTCGCGCACCGCCCGCGCCACCCAGCCGGTATTGCCGATTGTAAGCGCAACCGCGATTTTAGGGTATTT
>JAJYAF010000116.1 GCA_021779655.1 Pseudomonadota bacterium | reverse complement strand
TTCCGATCTGGTGCCAGCGCCACCGGGATGCTCGGCACGGCCAGCAGCGCCATGCCGAGCAGCACGGGCGTCTCCGCCTCCCCGGCGGCGGCGGCGCGCAGGGTACGCGGCCGGCCGAGAAAGCCGATGCCGATGATCCGCACCGAGGCCGCCAGCATCATGCCGGCGCCAAGGCCCAGCAGGCCGAGCACGGCGGCATAGCCAAGGCTGGCGAACGCGCCGCCGCTGCCCGCCGCCGCGATCAGCGCGTGCCAGAGCAGGAATGCCGGCGCGAAACCGGGAAACAGCGGGATCGCCGCCAGGCCGGCCACGCCGGCCAGCAGCATGAGGCCAAGCCTGGGCATGCCGCGCAACAAGCCGCCCAGCCAATCGAGCGAGGTGGTGCCCGTGCCGGCCCGCACCGCTCCGGCGCCGAGAAGCAGCAGCGGCATGATGAGGGCTTGCGCCAGCGCGAGGAGCAGCGCGCCCTCAAGCGCCAGGGCGCCAAGCGCCGGATCGTCCATGGTCCGCGCCTCCAGCCCGACGCCGAGCCCCACGGCGATCAGCCCTGCCTGCGCCAGGCTGGCCCCGGCAAGAACGTTGTCCAGTTCCACCTCCAGCGTGGCGCGCAGCGCGCCCAACAGCGCGGCGGCGGTGCCTCCCGCCAGGAGCACCGCGCCCCACCACGGCGCGATGGCGCCGGCATCCACCACGAAGCCGTAGCGGATGACGATGTAGAACGCGACGGTCATCCTCCCTCCCGACATCAGCGCCAAAACGCCTGGGGAGGGAGCGGGTGGCGCTTGCGGCAGCCGGTCCTTCGGCGACAGCAGCATCCCCGGGTTCAATGTTCCAGGGTTCAATGTTCCCGGGTTCAATGTTCCCGGGTTCAATATCCCCGGGTTCAACACTCCCGTGCTCAGCGCGCCGAGCAGGACCAAGGCGAAAGCGGCATCGCCGGCGGGCAGAAATACGGCGGGCACCAGGCAGGCGGTGGAAAATGCCGCGATGGCGGCCTGGAACGGCGCGCTCCAGGCGCCCCCGCCCGCGCCGCCCCGCGGCGCCAGCAGCCAGCACGCGATGCTCATCAGCTCGAACCCGAAAATCAGCGCGAAGGCATCCGCCGCCAACAGCGCCAGCACCATGCCGAGCACGCATGCCCAGAATCCGGCGGAGCGCCACTCGAACGCCACCGCGCCCGCCACGATCTGTGGCGCCAGAATGCAGAGGAACAGCAGGGAGAGCGGATCGATGCCAAGCCGCATTCCTTGTCCAGGCAGGCCCAGCGCGATTCCCCGCGCGATTTCCAGGGTGGAGGTCACCGCCGCAGGCTAGCAAACGTGGCGCGGCGCCGTAAGTCTCCACCAGGCCCGCCCCGTTAATTCGCCAGTCCGCGTTAATCGCCAGTCCGCCGATGGCGGGCGGGGCCGGGGTTCAGTGCGCGGCGCCGCCGCTCATCAGCGCGCGCAGCACGCCCGGCGGCAGGGTGATGGCGTGATAGTCGGGTGGCAGGGTGAAATCGGCGGCGGGCTGGGCCGCGAAGCGCACCTCCGTAGCGGTGACGCCGCCCGAGCCATGGGCGTTGTGGCCCGCAAGATACAGCGCCACGCCGTCGGGGGTCAGGCAGGCCGTTGCCGTGCCCTGGGCGCTGGTCACGAGCCAGTCCTGGCAGCTAAGTCCGGCATATTGCTTCTCCCCCAGCGGGGTGAAGCGGGCGTTTTGCCCGGCGCTGGTGATCTGCTGGGTCAGCCCGGAAAGATCGGGCGTGTCCACCACGCTGCTGAGCTGCGGGACCACCATCTCGGCCTTGCCGGTTCGCAGGTCGATCAGGAAATACGTGCCCTGGGCCGGGTTGTTGATCCGGGCGCGTTCGTCCACCGCGTCGTATTGCAGCTGGTAGGCTTCCGGCGCGCCGCCCGATAAACCTGGCTGAGAACCAGGCTGGGAGGAACTGAGCTGGTAGGCGACCACGACGTCGCGATCGGGCAGGATGAGCGGTGCGCTGGTGGCATGCGCGGGCGAGATGCCCAGCAGCAGGAACAGGAAGGTGAGGGACAATGGCTACTCCTCGCGGTACATCGCGGCAATTTCCCGCTCAAGCTCAAGCGGATCGGGGGCGGCGCGGAACCGCGCCGGGACTTCCAGGGCTTCCGCCAATAGCCGGTGATATTCAGCGCGCGGGACTTCGTGCGCGCCGAAGCGGCTTAGATGGGCGGTTATGAACTGGGTATCAAGCAGCGCGAAGCCGCCAAGGCGCAGCCGCGCCACCAGATGGACCAGCGCCACCTTGGAGGCATCCGTTGCGATGGAGAACATGCTTTCGCCGAAAAACGCGCCGCCCATGCAGGCGCCATACAGCCCGCCGGCCAGCCGGCCATCCATCCAGGTCTCCAGGCTATGGGCGAATCCCAGGGCGTGAAGCTCGACGAAAAGCCGCTCGATCTCGCGGTTGATCCAGGTTTCGGGGCGGTTGGGCCGGGCTTGCGCGCAGGCGGCGATGGTCTCGCCAAACGCGGTATCCGCCGTTACCTGGAATTTGCCGCGGCGGAGCGTCCTGGCCAGGCTGCGCGGCATGTGAAACCCGCGCAGGGGAAGCACGCCGCGATTTTCCGGATCCAGCCAATGCAGCGTCCGGCTGCCACGGGATTCCGCCATGGGGAACAGGCCCAGCCGGTATGCGCGCAGCAAGAGATCGGCGGTGAGAGAAAACGGCCGGGCGGACATGGGGAAATCCTGCCATGAATGCCGATTTTGAAAAAGGGCCGGCCGCGTTCGGGCCGGGGCGCCCGCGCGCCGCGGCGCGGACGGCCGGAGCTTAGTCCGGCTTTGCTTCGAGGAGGTGCAAAGCAGTATTTTATTCGTCAGTATTGGAAAAATAAAGCAGGAATTTTTTATTTCTCCTGAAATATTGCGCATTCGGCGAAAATCCTTTTCTTAAGGGGCATGATCCCGATTGCCCTGAACCCTGGGCGTGGCCGCCTTGCCCTGGCCGGAGCCGGTGCGCTGGCGTTGGAGCGGCTGCGCGCGTTGCGCGCCGCCGGCGCCGCGCAGGTAGCGGTGTTCTCCGATGCGCCGGAGGCCGGGCTTGCGCGCGCCGCCGGGGCGCATCTGCGCCGGCGCCTGCCCGAGGCGGACGAGCTGGCGGCGCTGCATGCCTTGTGGATCGTGGACCTGCCGCCGGAGACGGCCGAGCCCCTGGCGCGGGCGGCGCAATCTGCCGGCGTGCTGGTGAACTACATGGACCGCCCGGAATTCTGCGACTTTCACGCCGTTGCCGAGATCCGGCGGAACAATCTGCTGCTCACCGTCTCCACCGGCGGCGCGGCGCCCGGACTGGCCGGGCTGATCCGGCAGCATCTGGCCGCCTGCTTCGGCCCGGAATGGGCGGAGCGGACGGAAGAAGTCGCGCGGCTCCGCGAGCTGTGGCGGCGCGCCGGCATAAGCCCGGCCGAGCGCAAGCGCCGGATCGCCGCGCTGGCGGCCGAGCAAGGCTGGCTGCCGGATCTGCCCCTCCCCGGCCCTGCTCTTCCCGGCCCTGCTCTTTCCTGTCCCGCTCCCGAAGCGCGCTGAGCCTTCGTTCCAAACTTCTTTCCCAAGGCTTGTCCAGATGTCCAAACTCACCACTCTGCCGGCCACCGCGCCTTTCGCTCCGGAGCAGATCGCCGCGCTCGACGAAGTGATCGGCGCCGCCTCAGGCGTGCAGCGCGCCTGGCTCTCGGGCTTTCTCGCCGGGCTGGATGCCGCCGAAGGCCGCGCTGGCATCGCGCCCGCCCCCGCCGCGCCGCCTTCGGAGAAGCCGAAGCTGCTGATCCTCTACGCCACCGAATCCGGCAATTCCGAGGCCCTGGCCGCCCACGCAAGGCAGGACGCCGCCAAGCGCGGCTTCGCCGCCAAAATGCTGGACATGGCCGATGCCACGCCAGACATGCTGAAGAACGCGGGCTTCATCCTGGCGCTGGTTTCCACCTGGGGGGATGGCGAGCCGCCACAGCGCGCCGCGCCCTTCTTCCGCGCGCTGATGGCGGATTCGGCGCCGCGCCTCGAAGGGGTGAAATTCGCCGTCATGGCGCTGGGCGATTCCGCCTATGCGCAGTTCTGCGAGACCGGCAAGCAGGTCGATGCACGCCTGGCCGCGCTGGGCGCGAGCCGGGTGGCCGAGCGGATCGAGCTGGACCTGGATTACGAGGCGGCGGCCAAAACCTGGCTGAACACCTCGCTCGAAACCCTGAAATCGCTGGCGCCCAAGGATGCCGGCTCGGTCATTCATGTGGATTTTCAGAAACCCGCGCCCGCCGCGGCCTCGAAGAGCGCGCCGGTGGCGGCGGAGATAACCGCGCATCACAAGCTCACCTCCGAGCGGGCGGAGAGCGAGACGGTGCATGTGGAACTCTCGCTGGCCGGGACCAGCCTGAGCTACGAGCCGGGCGATGCGCTGGGCATCCAGCCGGAGAACGACCCGCAGCGCGTGGAAGAGATTTTGCGCGCCGCCGGGCTGGAGGGCGCCGCCCTGCGCGAGGCTCTCGCCACGCGCTACGATATCCACACGCTCACCGCGCGGCAGATGCAGGATTATGCCGCCCTGACCGGCGAGCCCGCGCTCGCGGCGCTGAGCGAGGATGCCGGGAGACGGGCGGAATTTCTCGCCGGGCGCCAGTTCATCGACATGCTGGAGCAGTTCCCGCACCGGCTGGAGGAGCGGCAGCTCACCGCGCTGCTGCGCCCGCTCGCGCCGCGCTATTATTCCATCGCCTCCTCGCGGAAGCTCGTGGGCGAGGAAGCGCATCTGACCATTTCCCGCCTGGCCTATGAAAGCGCTGGCCGCGCCCGCAGCGGCGTTGCCTCCACGATGGTGACGGACCGCCGCCGGAGCGGCGGCAGCCTGGGCGTATTCGTCAAGCCCAACCCGCATTTCCGCCTTCCCGTGGACGCGGCGGCGCCGATCGTGATGATCGGCGCGGGCACCGGCATCGCGCCCTATCGCGGCTTTCTGCAGGAACGCGAGGCCACGGCCGCCCCCGGCTCATCCTGGCTGATCTTCGGGCACCGGCACTTCCTCTACGATTTCCTCTATCAGCTGGAAATCCAGGACTGGCTCAAAACCGGTGTGCTGTCGCGGCTCGATCTCGCCTCCTCGCGCGATCAGCCGGAGAAACGCTATGTCCAGCATGTGTTGTGGGAGCAGCGCGAGAGGCTGCGCGCCACGCTGGCCGACGGTGCCATCCTCTATCTCTGCGGAGACGCGAAGCACATGGCCCGCGATGTCGATGCGATGCTGATCCGCATCCTCGGGGAGGGCAACGGCCCTGAGCAGGGCCAGGCGGCGCTGGACGCGCTGGTCACCTCCGGACGCTACAAGAAGGATGTTTACTGATGCTCGACATGGTCGATCCATCCTCCGCCGAAGCGGTGCTCGCATCCACGATCCGCCGGGATTTTCCCGGCCGGATCGCGCTGGTGTCCTCCTTCGGGGCCGAATCGGCGGTGCTTCTGCACATGGTCGCGGAAATCGAGCCGGCGCTGCCGGTGATTTTTCTGGATACCGGCAAGCTCTTTGCCGAAACGCTCGCCTATCGTGACCGGCTGGTGGCGAGGCTCGGACTCACGGACGTGCGCTCGGTCCGGCCGAGCGGCGCCCAGCTTGCCGCCTTCGACCCGGAAGGCCGGCTCTGGCGGCGCGATCCCGATCTCTGCTGCGCCATCCGCAAAACCAACCCGCTGGATGCGGCCCTGGAAGGGTTCGCCGCCTGGATCACCGGGCGCAAGCGCTCCCAGGGCGGGGCGCGGGCGAATCTGCAGCCGGTGCAGACCGGGCCGGACGGACGCGTGACCGTGAACCCCCTCGCCTACTGGAACGATGCGCAAATCGAAGCCTATTTCGCGCTGCATGGCCTGCCACCCCACCCGCTGCAAGCGGAGGGCTATGCCTCCATCGGCTGCGCGACCTGCACGGAGCGGGTGGCGCCGGGCGCGGATAAGCGCGCGGGCCGCTGGGCCGGGCTGGAAAAGACCGAATGCGGCATCCATCTGCCCCGGCCCTTCGCTTCCTGAAAACGCCTCCTCTTCCGGGACTTCCCCGATAGGACTTCGCCATGACAGACAGCCCGCCACTCTCGCCGAACGAGGGTATCAAAACCCGCAGCCGCTTCCTGCGCGGCACGCTGGCCGAGGGTCTTGACGAGACCGCTTCCGGCGCCATCTCCGAGGACGACCAGCAGCTCATCAAATTCCACGGCATCTACTTGCAGGACGACCGCGACCTGCGGCCCGAACGCGCCAAGCGCAAGCTGGACAAGGCCTACAGCTTCATGGCCCGCCTGCGCGTGCCGGGCGGCGTGCTCGGGCGCGAGCAATACCTCGCCATGGACCGGCTGGCGGATGAGCGCGGCAACCAGACCCTGCGCCTGACCACCCGGCAATCCATCCAGTTCCACGGCGTGATCAAAACCAATCTGCGCGCCGCGCTGCGGCGGATCGACAGCGTGCTGCTGGATACCATTGCCGCCTGCGGTGACGTGAACCGCAACGTGATGTGCACGCCGAACGAATTCGCCAGCCCGATCCACGCCCAGGCGGTGCAGACGGCCCGCGAGATCAGCCAGCATCTGCTACCCCGCACCGGCGCCTGGCGGGAGCTGTTCATCGACGGTGAAAAAGTCACCGCCGAAGCGGAGGCGGAGCCCATTTACGGGCGGACCTATCTGCCGCGCAAATTCAAGATCGTGGTGGCCGTGCCGCCGCAAAACGACGTGGACGTGTACGCGCACGATCTGGCCTATGTCGCCATAGCCGGAAAGGACGAGATCCTGGGCTACAATGTTCTGGTGGGCGGCGGCATGGGCGCGACCCATGGCGATCCCCAGACCTACCCGCT
>JAJYAF010000115.1 GCA_021779655.1 Pseudomonadota bacterium | reverse complement strand
GGCACGGGAAAAACAACCGTAGCGCTTGGCTTGGCGGTTGCCGCGAGCCGGGCCGGTTTGATGACGGCGATTATAGACGTTGACCCACAGGCCACGGCGGCGAACTGGAAGGACCGCCGGCAGGATGACAACCCAGCGGTAGTTTCGGCCCAGGCCAGCCGGTTACGGCAGACGGTTGACGCTGCGAGGGCAGGGGGGGCGGAATTAGTCATCATCGACACTGCTGGTCGAAACGACGACAGCGCATTGAGCGCAGCGCGCTTGTCCGATCTGGTGTTGATTCCGACCAGGCCGAACGTGGTTGAGATTGAGACCCTACGGGCGGTTGCTGATTTGCTCCGCCTGGCGGGCAATCCCCCGGCGCGGGTGGTGCTGAATGGCCTGCATCCGGCGGCGACTAAGACCGCCGACGAGGCCCGACAAATGGTTCAAGCCGTGTTCGGGCTGGAGTGCAGTCCCGTGCACCTCTGCCACCGGCAGGCATACGCAGATGCCCCCGTAACTGGCCAAAGCCCGCAGGAATTGGACGCGGAGGGGAAAGCGGCGGCGGAACTAGACCGCCTGTTTAAGTTCGTTATAGAACTTGTGAACAATAGAACAGTTGAACAGGGGGTCATTTGAACATGTCGAAAGTGTCAGCCTTGCAGGCGTCGCTCGAAAAAACCGCAGGCAATACCAGCAAGGGCAGGGGGGGGGATGCGGTGGCTCCCGTAGCTTCCCCCCTGGCGGATGCTCCTGCTGTCCCGGTAGTAACTACGCCGCGCAGCTCCTTGGCTCCCAGCCGGGAGGGCAAAATACATATTGGTGCGTACCTACCGGCGGATTTCAAACGGTCTCTACGCTTGGTGCAGGCCCAGACCGGCGAGGATGTGCAGACGCTCCTAACCCGTGCGCTGAACGATTTGTTCAAAAGCCACAATGTCCCGGTAGTAGAAGGCTAATGCATCAGCGGGTACGGCAGCACAGCACGTTGACCTGTAGCCCTAATGTAGCTACAATGAAGCGACATTTCAGGAGCTATGACCTATGACTGCGGACTCCATCGTTAGGGCAAGAATCGACAATGACACTAAGCAGCGGGCCTCTGAGGCGCTTGGTGCCATGGGCCTGTCGATCTCCGATGCCATCCGCCTGCTGATGCTCCGGATCGCAGATGAGAAACGGCTACCGTTCGCCGTTGAGGTTCCCAACATCGAATCCCGCCGGGCCATGAAGGAGATCGAGGCCGGGAAGGGGCGCCGCTCTGCATCGGCCTCCACGCTGTTCAAGGACCTGGGCATTTAACGTGCTAACACCTGTATGGTCTGGGCGGTTTAAACGTGACGTGAAACGGGCTGAGAAGCGCGGCAAGGACATGGCCAAACTCAAGACTGCCTTATCCCTGTTGATCGAGCAAAAACCTCTCCCGACCAGCTATAACGACCATCCCCTGAGGGGCGATTGGAAGGGCTGGCGCGATCTACACATAGAGCCGGACTGGCTATTGCTCTATCGCGTAGAGGGCTCCGATCTGGAGCTTGCCCGCACCGGCACCCATTCAGACTTGTTTGATGAATGAAGCGCCGATAGGTCCTTAGATCAATAGTGAATTATTGATATTATGAACATGTGAACAAAGAGATATTCTGCCACCTTGGCTTTGGTCCTTGGTGATGAAGCGCTAAGCCCAGGTGCGCCACAAAGTTGAAATTTCTGGACATTCTGGTTTAGCTGCTACGGAATGCGCCTTACCTGGGGCGGCGCGCGATTCGCGCTGCCGTCTTTGGGGCATGGCGGTGATGGTCGCTGCCGTGTGGATCAACCTTCTGGCCTGGAGATCATAGCCCAGAAATAGCAAAACCCGCCGAGGGGGCGGGCCGTGCATACCGGCAAAGGCCGGGAGAACTCTCGTCTGGTAAACGGGTTTTCCCTCACCTTTCCGCTTTTTGCAAGTGAATTCTTGCCACGGGCGGACTTGTGCCGATTTCCGGCCAGCTCGGCGGGTTGCAGCGCAACCCGACGGAGATTTTTATGGATGGGATAGCGGCAATGCCGGCGGGTTTCCGCCGGCGGCGCGAGAAGGTTTTCGGGCATGGCGGGGGGCAGCCCCTCGACCGGAACGCCAAGGCGCGGATCATGGTTTACGCGCGCGCCTGGTCGGCGCGGCACAAGCGGCCGGGCCAACACCGGGGACCGCTGACGCGGGCCACGCTGGAGGTGCTGGAGGCGCTGCTGTGGGGCTTCCACAATAGCCGGGATGGTCGATGCTTCCCGAGCTACGAGACCATCGCCAAGCGCGCGCAGTGCTGCCGTGACACGGTTTACGAGGCGATCCGGGCGCTTGAGGCGGCGGAGATCCTCACCTGGGTGAACCGGCTGATCCGTGTGCAGTTCCGCGAGCTGGATCTATTCGGCAAGCTGGCGCTGCGCTCGCGGCTGATCCGCACCAGCAACGCTTACACGTTCCGGGACCCATTGCCGTGCGCCCACGGCCGGGGTGAAAGCCGGGGAGGGGACACGTCCGCAGTATCTTCCTTTGGTTCATCATCTAAGTCGGAAAATCCCCCTAGAACCCAGACTCAAGATTTTTCATATCTTTCTACAGACGCGCCTCACCCCAAAGACGGGCTGGCGGCCGCTCTTTCAAAGCTAAAAACCGCCATGGAGACCAAAGAAGGCAGCATAATGCGGTAAATCGCTACACGATTTCAGTTTTAAAAGCGGCGGCCCTTTCGGGCCGCAGATGTGACCAGGCTAGTGCCAAGCAGGTCCTGGGAAACGTGTGTCCAGCTTTTCCCTGTCACGGCCAAGGGCAGCGCCAGACGGCCCTTCGGGCCGCGCTACGCGGCTCCCACTCTGCGCTCGCTCTGGCGCACAACCGGCATGGGTGGTGGCAACACCGCAAAAAGACCGCCTAGAGGGAAGAAGTTCTTTGTGCCTTTTCGGGCTATCGGCAAACTGGATTGCGTTTCAACGGCATCACGTTTCTGCTGTTCCGTCCGTTGCCGTTGGAGCAGCCTGGCTGGAGCTGGGAACGGCTTGTACTGATGTTGGGACCGGTGCGGCCAGCAGATCGGCGAACAGGACTTTATCGTCATCCCGTGTGAGAAATCCCGGCAGCTCACGTTGCAGCCATTCTTTCAGGGCTTTGTCGAACTCGCGCTTATCCTCGCCGAGCCGGTGAAGCACCAGCGCGCCAAGCAAGATTTTGCGGCGTGTATCTTTGGCGCGTTCCTCTTTGCCGAGGCGTGCCCGCAACGCCTCACGCTGGGCATCAAGCTGGGCCAGCCGTTCAGCAATTGTCTTTTTCGCCATATCGATACCTCTCCTCTAAAGCCACCTGCCGCCGCGTAGGCTAAAAAATTCTTGCACATAGCGCGCATCGTTTGCAAACTCCTTATGTTCGGACTCTCCGACAGCGCCCTATTTTGGCCGTATCAGTGCAGAACATCGGTTCTGGGCGACAGACCTCCCGCAGTTATCTTGAGCAAAGCGAAAGATACTAAAGGGCGCACTTACGAGTTGCTACGCAACTCAGTGCTTGATAGGGTAAAGTGAGATGGCAATCTATCATTTGAGCGTGAAGCCGATCTCGCGGGCATCTGGCCGGAGTGCCGTGGCCGCCATCGCCTATCGTGCAGCCGAAAAGCTGACCAATGAACGCGACGGCCTCACCCATGATTTTGCCCGGCGCTCCGGCGTTGAGCGTTCCGAAATCGTGCTTCCGGAAGGGGCGAATGCCGAATGGGCCAAGGACCGTTCGACATTGTGGAACGCGGCAGAGGCCACCGAGAAACGCAAGGACGCCCGCGTCGCCCGCGAAATCGAAGTCGCGCTACCGCACGAGCTAATGGCGGAGCAGCGGCTCGAATTGACGCGGGATTTTGCCCAGGGCCTGGCTGACCGGTACGGGGTGGGGGTAGATTTTGCGATCCATAGCCCGCATCGGGACAGCAGCGTGTTGAACCATCACGCGCATATCATGATGACGACGCGGAAGGTCGAGCGGGACGGGCTGGGCGAGAAATCCGAGCTTGAGCTTGAGAACAAGAAGCTAGAGGCACTTGGGCTGCCGAACACGCATCAGCAAGTGCGGGACATGCGGATTGTCTGGGAGCAACGGGCAAACGTGCATCTGGCGCGGGCCGGGCTGGATGTTCGGATCGATCATCGCTCGCATCAGGAGCGCGGGCTGGAGATCGAGCCGACGCAGCACATGGGCGTGCATGCGACGCAGATGGAGCGGCGCGGCAAGCTGGTGTCGCGGGTGCGGATCGATGAGGAGGCGGCGCGGCGCAATGCCGCGCTGATCCGCGAGCAGCCGGAGCAGGTGCTGACGATCCTCACGGGTGAGAAGAGCGTGTTCGACCGCCAGGACGTGGCGCGGGCGCTACACCGGTATATCGGGGAGGCAGAGGAATTCCAGAACGCGTTGGCGAAAGTCATGGCGTCGCCAGCGCTGGTGGAATTGCAATCGGAGCAACGGGACCAGGCTGTCCGCGTCACCGCTCCCGCGCGCTACTCGACACGCGAAATGGTGGCGATTGAGCGTGACATGGCGGTGAGTGCCGACCGCATGGCCGGACGGCGGGACCATGTCGTGGCGGGGCGGCATGTTGCGGCGGCAGTGGCGCGGCAAGATGGGGCGATCCGCCTGGCCGGCGGTGCGGGGCTGGCGGCGGAGCAGGTGGCGGCGATCGAGGCGGTGACCGGCGCGGCGCGCATCGCGGCAGTTGTCGGTCTCGCCGGTGCGGGCAAGAGCACGATGCTGGCGGCGGCGCGGGAGGCGTGGGAGGCGCAGGGTTATCGGGTGCATGGTGCGGCGCTGGCGGGGAAGGCGGCCGAGGGGCTGGAGGAGTCTTCCGGC
The DNA here is from genome assembly GCA_021779655.1 of Pseudomonadota bacterium. The sequence continues at coordinate 2,028 of JAJYAF010000115.1, read as the reverse complement.
ATTGCGTCGCGTACCCTGGCGTCATGGGAACGGGGTTGGGAGCGCGGCTTCGATAAACTCGGTCCCAAGGACGTGTTCGTGATCGATGAGGCTGGAATGGTGGGCTCGAAGCAGCTTTCCCGGTTCATTACCGAGGCGGACCTGGCCGGGGCCAAAATTGTGCTGGTGGGCGACCCTGAGCAGTTGCAGCCCATCGGGGCGGGGGCGGCGTTCCGCGCCGTGGCCGAGCGGGTTGGCATAGTAGAGCTGGAGGGGATTCGGCGGCAGCGCGAGGAGTGGCAGCGGGCGGCATCGGTGGATTTTGGCCGGCACCGCACCGAAGCGGGGCTGGCCGTCTATGCGGAGCGCGGTGCAGTTAGGTTTGAGGAGACAAGCGAGGCTGCACGTAGTGCCATCGTGCGCGACGTGATGGCGGACGTGGATTCGCGGCCGGAGGGCTCGCGGCTGGTACTGGCGCACCGGCGCGCCGATGTCGCGGCGCTGAATGACGCCATCCGCGATGCCCGGCAGGAGCGGGGCGAGCTGACCGGCGAGCTGGTCTACCAGACCACCGAGGGGGCACGGGCGTTTGCTACCGGCGACCGGGTGCTGTTCCGGGAGAACAATCGGGAGCTTGGCGTGAAGAACGGGATGCTGGGCACGGTAGCGCAAGCCACCGAGGGGCATTTATCGATCCGGCTGGATTCCGCCCAGGGTCCGGGCCAGGGGCGGGCGGTCTCGGTCTCGATGGCGGATTACGCGGCGGTGGACCACGGCTACGCCACCACCATCCATAAGAGCCAGGGGGCGACCGTGGACCGGGCCTATGTGCTGGCCTCGGGTTCGATGGACCGGCACATGACCTATGTGGCGATGACCCGGCACCGCGACGGGGTGGCGCTATATGCCGATAGGTCCGAATTCAGCGACATGGGCGCGCTCACGGCGCGGCTGTCGCGGTCCCAGGCCAAGGAGACGACGCTGGATTACGACCGGGCTGGTTATGCCCAGCGCCGGGGGCTTGGTATCGAGAGCGAGATCGTGATGCCGGCGGCAATGCGCGAACGGGAAGCAACGGCACGGCCAACGCCGAAGCGCGGCATGTTCGATGGCTTGAGGCTCAGCACCGGCCGCCACTCGGCCGAGGCAGGTCTGGGCGTTGGGGCCGCACAGGTACGGGCCGATCCGGCGGCGCGGCTGGAGCGGGCGGTGGATCGCTATGCGCGGGCTTGGTCCGATATCGGGCTGATGCGCGCTGAAAACCTGCCGGTGCTGGATTCGCAAAAGCTGGCATTGCGCGAGGCAGGGGCGGCGCTGGATGAAATCCGGCCTGGTGCGTTGCGCGATTTGCGGGCGGCTTTGGCCTATGAGCCCGCTACCCAGCGGGCGATGACTGAATTGCAGGGGCGGGAGCGGGCCGCGCAGCTTGTGGCCGGGATCAAGAACGAAGAGCGGGTGAACCGGGAGCCGGAGCTATATGCCGCGCGGCTGGTGAAAATGTGCCATCGCTTGGAGGCGCAGCATGAGCGGCTAAGCGGCTGGGAACAGGCCGAAGCCCGCGGCAAGGTCGCAGCCGAGCTGAAAAGCATCGCCGGTGCCCTGAAACGCGATCCTCAGCTTGAGTCGGTGATGCGGGTGCAGGCCAAGACGTTGGGGATTACGCCAAGCTCCTGGCTGGGCCGAGTGTTGCAAGCGCCGACCGTGGAGCGGGCGATTGGTCAGAGCATCGGGCGGGGATACGGGCAAGAATTAGGGCTGTGAAGCGCTAAAGCAAAGAGAGGGAAGATATGGGCGGTGATTTGGACGACGACCAGGTTGGCGATCCGGCGCGGGCGTTTGAGGATTTACGGGCCGAGGTGTCCGTCATGCGCCGGGCCGTCGAGGCGCTGCCTGGCACTCTGAAGGAAAGCCTGCCTGCGGCGCCGCCGGATTACCGCAGCGATGTCGGGAAAGTCGCGCAGGCGCTGGCCGCCGTTGTTGGGCGGCTCGATGTAATTGAGAAGCATCCGGCGCTGCGGCTGACGCCGGAGCAGCACCGGCAAGCCATCG